>DATCFR010000156.1:0-5337 GCA_036509405.1 Saccharimonadales bacterium (SeqCode) | reverse complement strand
ACGAGCTGGCCGATTACCGCGCTGGCGATCTAGTGCGGCTGGACTTTTATGTGGCCGGTGAGCGGGTTGATGCTTTGAGTGTCATGGTGCATCGCAGCGAAGCCCAGAACCTTGGCCGCGAAACCGTCGAAAAATTAAAAGATATCATTCCGCGCCAGAACTTTCAGGTTGCCCTGCAGGCGGCCATCGGCGGCAAATTCATTGCTCGCGAAGACATTAGCGCTTACCGCAAAGATGTCACGACCGGCCTGTATGGCGGTGACGTTAGCCGCAAAAAGAAGGTGCTGGCCAAGCAGGCCAAGGGCAAGAAGCGCCTCAAGCGTTTCGGTAAGGTTGATATCCCGGCTGAGGCCTTTACGGTTATGCTGAAGCGCGACTAAGACCATGCCCGGCACTTGTCTCAACTCCTGTAAGTTGCTATAAATAGGCAATGAGCTCATCCTTAGCAACCAAGCTAGCAACCTATCAGCCGAGCACAGCCACGGCGCAGCTTATCAAGGGCACACCGATTTTACTGCTGGTCGGGCCGACCGGCGCCGGCAAAGATTCGCTCAAAGACAGACTGCTCGAAACCGGTGATTACCATCACATTATTTCGCACACCACCCGGCCACCGCGCATCAACCACGGCATCATCGAAAAAAGCGGCCGCGAGTATCACTTCATTGATGAAGCTGCCGCCGAGCGTATGCTCGACGAAAAAACCTTGGTCGAGGCCAAAATCTATAGCGGCAATTTATACGGCACCAGCACGGCCGAGATCCAAGCGGCCCATGACGAGGGTAAAATCGCCATGACGGACATTGAAGTGCAGGGTGTGGCCGAATACAAGACACTCGATCCGGGCGTGATGGCGATCTTTCTGCTACCGCCAGATTTCCAAACCTGGCAGGCGCGCTTGCGCAGGCGTTATGGCGACGTGGTGGACGCGGCCGATTCGCGCCGCCGGCTGCAGACCGCCCTAGAAGAAATCGAGCAGCTGCTCAACACTAACTACTACACGGCGCTTATTAACGATGACCTGGAAGAGGCCTTCGCGGCCGTGCAGGCCATCACTAAATCCAATAACGCCAAACCGATTGATGATGCGGCGGCACGCAAAGTCGCCAAGCAGCTGGCTAGCGACATCCAGGCCCATCTGGACGAAAATCCCAAGTTTTCCACACCCATCGATTGACAATCTATCCAGGCGCAGGGTAGAATCAGGCTCAATAGTACGTATAACATAAACGGAAACAAACAATGAAAACCATCAAGAAACTAAACCAAACGGGTTTTGCCCACTGGATACTGCCAGTTCTAGTTATGGCTGTAGTAGCCCTTATTGGTGTAAAGGTACTAACTGGGAGTCATGCGGATCAGGTGACGCCAAGTACGACTGCAACTGCAAACACGAATCTATTAGGAAGTAAAAGCTGGGTAGTCACCCAGATTTTTCAACCCGGAATTGTTCACTCATTTGGTAACAATGACCAGGCTATCGGCTTTCAGGCATTAACGCTTCTAAACCACAAGATCGGGTTGTTTTATGAAGACAACACGAAGCACGATCTATATGAGATAACTTCTTCGGATGGTTCTACTTGGAGCAAGCCAGTAAATGTTTTCTCCAATCCATGTACTGCTGCCATTTACTATCTTCACCCGAACCAGATTCCTGATTGGAATTTTAGTATGGGGATTGACGCCAAAGGCTACCCTGTTTTGTACTATAATGCGTACTCCGACAGTACTGGCGTAACTCCTGGCATTGTAGAAATACGCATGGATTCTCCGTATACCAACTTTAACCAAGCGTATGCGCATAAAACGTTTACCAAGTTTCCAATACCTGGAAGTATGAATCCATACTATGTAGGCGAAGGCGGTATATACGCACCATATGGTAATGGTTTTACCCTTTACTACGCTAACGATGGTACATTCCAAGCTACCTACTATAATAAGGCCTGGACAGGTACTGTTGCAGATACAGTGTTGAAGGGGCTTCGCCCAAAGTCTGTTCTCTCGGCCGGTAATGGCAAAATGGTAATGGTAGGCAACTATCCTGGTGGAACCGGCCAGCCTTGGTCTTCTACCTATAACGGTTCAACCTGGTCTCCACCAGTTCAGGTAGATAAGACCGGGTCAGACAATGGCATCACAGAATACGGTGACCCGCAACTAGTGCGGCTTGGTGGCAGTAAGTTTGCCGTAATGTATATGGAAAGGTCGAGGGTCACTGGCCCTAGTACTTACCTATACTTCAGTACTTCATCCGATTCAGGCGCGTCATGGTCAGCATCAAGCTATACGGACCAGAGTACTAGCTATACTCATCTAGAGGATAACTTTACCGCCGCAACAATACCGAACTCAAACAATGGTGTGGCGGCATTCTACATCAATGACTTTGCCACGTCTACAGGCACGCTAAAAGGAGGTTTGCATCAAACACCTGGCGATACTGGACTGTACGAGATTAATACCCGGCCCTAGTTCATAACTGGGTGGTTCTGAGTTTGAAGGCCGGGGTTAGTTTGCTAACGAAGTTAGAGCTAACCCCCGGTCCCAACACGACACATCCTCGCTCTTAGAAAACCCATCTACCGACAGCCAGAGTGTGAGCGCCAGTTAGCACTCTTGACTACTGAGTGCTAAAAGCGCTATAATTCCCACTAGTAAATCACTACGGGAACACAAGTATGACGGATCGTCAGCAAAAGATTTTGAGCGCCATTGTCGAGCAGTACGCCGAGGTCGCCAGTCCGGTCGGCAGCACGCTGCTGGCCAAGCTGTTTGATGTCAGCTCGGCGACCATCCGCGCCGAAATGGCCGAACTGGAGCGCCTCGGCTTTATCAGCCAGCCGCACACCAGCGCTGGCCGCGTGCCGACCGACCGTGGCTACCGCTTCTACGTTAATAACCTGACCCAGGCAACCGATATGCGGCCGCTCAGCGAAGGCCGGGCCGAGCGAGCCCTGGCCGCTCGCGTTCAGCACGCCGGTGCGCCGGAACGCATGATCCGCAACGCCGTCGACACGCTGGTGGAGCTCACGCACAACCTGGGCCTGGCCACCATTGGCAACCAGCTTTATATAAGTGGTCTCAGCAACCTCTTCGGCCAGCCGGAATTTATTGGTGGCGCGCAGGTGCAGCAGGTTGCCCGCTTGCTCGATAACCTCGAGCCCTGGCTGCGCGAAGCCGCGCCCAACGAGCCGCTCAGCGTCTACATCGGCAGCGAAAACCCGATTGGCCGCACCGCCGGCGTCAGCCTAATTATCAGCCGTTTCCGCAGTCCTTTTAGCGATCGCAGCTACATCGGCACCCTTGGCCCCACTCGCCAAAGCTACCGCGATGTCATGAACCTTGTCTCCCGCGCCGGCCAGGAACTCGAAGAGGTGCTGTATGTCTGAAACTAAGTTTGAACGCCATCTAAAGGCAGCGTCTGAATATGCTCATGACACCATGGTTACCGCTTTGGCTCCGCATGTAGATGTGCAAACCGGAGAACTTAACCTGGAGACGGCTGGGCCAGATGCGGAAGTTGCTCGGTTCAAGCTACTAGCCTTAGGTTTGAGTGAGCACGATGCAGGGGACGCATTCGTAGAAGCCCTGGGAACGGTACGTGAATCACGACATTCTACACCAGAGGATTCACATGAGTACTAAAAGGGACAAACCACCGACTGAGCCTAAAAAGCAAAAAAATCAACTAGAGGAACTAACTCAGGCCCTGCAGCGCGAACGCGCTGATGCCGTTAATCTACGCCGTCGTCACGAAGAAGAAATCGCTAATCTGCGTACTCGGCTCAAGGCCAACGTGGTGCACGACCTGTTACCGGTCATTGATAACTTCGAGCGCGCCCTCAAACATGTGCCCAAAGAACTTGAAAGCAATGACTACATCAAAGGCGTGCAAGGTGTAGTTAAGCAATTCGAGAAAACGCTGGCCGACATGGGCGTGGAGCGTATCAAGACCGTCGGAGAACACTTTGACCCGCAAGTGCACGAAGCCGTCAGCCTGGAAGAAGGCGATGGCAAGCAAGAAATCGTCAGCGAAGAGCTCCAGGCCGGCTACCGGATTGGCGACGACGTTATTCGCCATGCCATGGTCCGCGTAAAACAGCAGTAATGAACGAGGTACGGGATACAATTTCTGATGATAATGATGGATTCTCAAAACTTGATATTGCTCGCGTAAGTTTAAAAGTAGCACGAGTATCAGTAAAAAGAGTTGTGCGACACCCCACAATGACGTTTGTTTCACCCTTTGAGATCTTTGGTGTAATCGGTGCGGAAAAATTAAATAGAAGACAAACAAGGCGAGAAAGCATAGGTGATAAAGTATTTGTCGATCTTGCCCATTATTCTCTTACGCATGAAATTGGCCCCGAGCAACATAGATTATACCTGGTTGATCATCTGGCAGAGATACGTTATGAGCATGGTTTACCTCCTGATATGCCAGTGTCGGCCATGAAAGAAGCAAGTAAGGACTTTTAGGGATATTGGCACTCTTGACACGAGAGTGCCAATTAGCTACACTGGCAGTACGAACTTTAGACTGCTAATTTAAGAAAGGGTGTATCAGATATGAGCAAGATTATCGGCATCGATTTAGGAACCACCAACTCGGCTATGGCCGTGATGCAAGCCGGCAAGCCGGAAATTATCGCTAACAGCGAGGGTAATCGCACCACGCCATCTGTCGTGGCGATTAATAAGAACAAAGAGCGCCTGGTCGGCCAAGTGGCCCGCCGCCAGCAGGTGACTAATCCTAAAAACACGATTTATGAAGTGAAGCGCCTGATTGGCCGCAATTTTAATGACAAAGAAGTCCAGCGCGACATTAAGCTGATGGGCTACGAGATCGTTAAGTCCGGCAATGGCGTCAAGGTCAAAATGGGCGACAAAGACTACAGCCCCGAAGAAGTCAGCGCCATGATTCTCGGCAAGCTCAAGAGCGACGCCGAGAGCTTCCTGGGCGACAAAGTTACTGAAGCGGTCATTACCGTGCCGGCCTACTTCGACGACTCGCAGCGCCAGGCTACCAAAGACGCCGGCAAAATCGCCGGCCTGGAAGTGAAGCGCATCATCAACGAACCAACCGCCGCAGCCCTGGCCTATGGCCTGGACAAGGGCGGTAAGAAAGACGAAAAAATAGCCGTCTACGATCTCGGTGGCGGTACCTTCGATGTCTCCATTCTGGAGCTCGGCGACGGTGTCTTTGAAGTGAAGAGCACCAATGGCGACACCCACCTCGGCGGCGCCGACTTTGACCGCGTCATCATCAACTACTTTGCCGACGAGTTCAAAAAGGAGCACGGCATTGACGTCACCAGCGACAACGCGGCC
>DATCFR010000155.1:0-2808 GCA_036509405.1 Saccharimonadales bacterium (SeqCode) | reverse complement strand
AGCGGGCAGCTGATCATTATAATGAGGGCCATACAGCCTCTCCCAGTGTGGCACGGCATCCAACACGTAGTGTGAGGCAAAACCGAGCACGAAACCGAGCAGCCTCATTACTGCTGAGTTAGTGGGGAGCAAAGACGCGAGCGCGGCCCCAGTCAAGATGTGCGGAGTTGTGGTCATGGGAGGCTACAAAGGAATTATAGCGCACGCCTATGCGGCCCGCTATTTATCTTCCAACCTCACACAAAAGTTTCTCAAAGCGCTTGAATAGGAGCTTTTTGTTTACTCTTAGTTTTAAACGCTGATCTAAATATATATCATCCATGGCTTTAAAACAAGCTAACTTATTACATCATGATTCGCTAGTGTATTTGTCAAATATAGGCCGGTTTTGCCAAAAAAATATATGTCGTAGTATAGTTCTACGACTCCTAGAAACATCATCCTATGAAGTTTGTTATAGTAATGGTTACTATGTGTCAGGCAACGCCTTCAATATGAAAAACCAGTCGCCGCTGCTCGATCAAGCTACCGTGTTGCTGGTTGAGACAATGGGACGTCAAACAGGCGAATTGTTCCATAAGTTTTATGAGCTCGAGGATGACGACGAAATCATGACGGGTGCTCGGGCCTTGCTGATAGATTTCATCGGGCCGAAAATGACTGATAAAAAACTTAAAAAACTGAGAGGCCGTAGGTGAAGATCAAGCACATAATTTTGGTGCTATTTGCGCTGCTATTTGCCAGTATCACTATTGTGTATTTGTTGCGGAGCGACCAGCTGCTCGGCCATAGCTTATCATTGATACCGCCATTTCTGGCCGTAATTTGCGGTTTGCATGCCGTGCGGACTTACGGTCTTGCCAATGTCCAAGGCAAATCAATGGCACTGCTGACGGCCGGTTTGACCTGTTTCTTTATCGGCGAGTTATTGTTCTTCTTGTTTCAGTTCGTGTTCCATACTAGCCCCTTCCCATCTGTAGCCGATATTTTCTACTTGGCAGCCTATCCTCTGTTATTCGCGGGCCTGCTGAAGGAAATCTCGCTGCATACGTTTAACTGGCGGCGCTTTAATAAATTCGTTCTGGTGATTATGGTACTGTTGTTGCTGTCTCTGATCTTTATTGTTATGTATTTCGGGGTTTTCCTAGCCTATAACCCGGGTGATCCGCTTATCAATAATGTCATTGCCATCGCTTACGGAATTGGCGACTTGCTGCTGATAGTACCCAGCTTGCTGACACTCAATGCCACCCTCGATTATCGCGGTGGCGCCATGTTTAACACATGGGGGCTTATCCTGCTGGCGCTGCTACTAATGATGTCGGGTGATATCATGTTTGCCATCTATAACAATAAGTACGCCGCACTCGATTGGCCATATACGCTGATAGATCTGGTATGGATAGCAAGCTACCTGTGCTTCGCCTATAGTTTCTTTTACACCGACGCTACGATTGACGAGCTTCAGCTCAAGCTGCGCAGTGATAAGGCATAGCGGCAAGTTGAGCCCGCCTCAGGCCGACGTGAAAATCCCGGCTTCGCCGATTACTTTGCCCTTGTAATTGGCCAGCCGGGCTTCCGTTAATTCGATGCCGATCATGGCGTATTCGCCGGCCCGGATTTTGCTAATCGGCGGCAGCCATTCTGTCGCCATGACCTGAGAACGACTAATGTTTGTGGTGATCATATCCAAAGTAGCCGGATCGCGCACCAGGCTGGCTTGGCCCTTGGCCTGGAGCGTACTAACCTCCAGCGGATTAACGATGGTGACGCTGACATCGGGCCGGTCGATCAGATTCTTGTACTTGCGGGTGCCATTCTTGGTTACAAAATAGATGGTCGGGTGGTGATCTGCGACGCATACGTAGACCACCGAGCCATGGGGCGTGCCATCCTCGTCGATAGTGCCGATGGTGGCCAGCGAATTAGATCTAACATATTCGGCTATCTTGGCGTACTTTTGCATATCCATAGGCTCATTAAACTACGTGCGGCGTCAGTTGTACAGCCAGCTGTCATTGATTCAAATCACAGATTGGCCCCTAACCGACTCTGCTATCATTAGGCTATGAGCCTTCACATCCTAACCATCAACGCTGGCTCATCAAGTTTGAAACTGGCGCTTTTTGGTGTTGAGGACTCCCCGAAAAAATCTTTTGAAGCTGTTATTGACGACATTGGTTCGCCCGCTGCGGCTTTCGCGGCCACTGGCGCGAAGCTCCCAGCCGTCAACAAGCCGGTGGCCGCGCCGGACCACCAGGCAGCAGCCAGGTTGCTGACAGATTGGCTCAAGCAAGTTCACGAGGGCACCATCGACGCCATTGGCCATCGGATCGTACACGGCGGCCCTAAGTACTACGAGCCACACGTCATTGACGATACGGTCATGGAGGATTTGGGCAAACTGACGCTATTCGATCCAGAGCACCTACCCATAGAGCTACAGCTCATCGGTGTATTCCAAGCATTGTACCCGAACGCCACGCAAACAGCCTGCTTTGATACGGCCTTCCACCACGACCTGCCAAACGTTGCCCGGCTGCTGCCAATCCCGCGGCAGTACGCGGCCAAAGGCATCCGCCGCTATGGCTTTCATGGGGTGTCCTATGCCTTCGTGCTGTCAGAACTGGAACGCCTAGAGGGAGCTGAGGTGGCCCAAGGCCGGCTGATACTGGCCCACCTAGGCAACGGCGTTAGCCTGACGGCGGTGCACCAGGGCAAATCAATTGATACAACCATGGGCTTGACGCCCGCATCAGGCGTGCCGATGAGCAGCCGTGCCGGCGACCTTGACCCAGGTCTGGCCTT
>DATCFR010000154.1:0-2622 GCA_036509405.1 Saccharimonadales bacterium (SeqCode) | reverse complement strand
TGACACTTGCAGTGCTCATAAGACACCCTCCTTATGTTGACATTTTCATCATCCCGCTTAGTAGCCTATGTGTCAAACTGCTGATGTGGATAAGTCTCAGCTTTTTCTCAGTTATTCAGATTTAAGAATTATCTAAGATTTAATAAATATTTAATACTTCACACGTACGTTTAGTGCATGGGTGGGGCTGAATTATTAGAAGATCGGACGGCAGATGTCGAGATGCTGCCATCCGACGCTTTTGGCATTATTCTTATCGGTGCCTCAGGCACCGGCAAATCGAGTTCCGCGGCCGAACTGCAAGAGCAGGGAATCGTCCAAGTCGAACCGACATTTGCCACGCGCGGTATGCGACCTGTAGAAGCCAGCGCCCCGCCCTGTGACCATGTCTTTATTACTAAGCAGCATTTTGACGAGCGCATCCGAGCTGGCCACTTTATTGATCAACGGCGTATGTATGGCGCCCAGTACGGCGTCCCCTTTTTTAAGAAACCGCCCGAGGGTCGAGTGCCGCTGATGGTCTTAAAACCCGTGTTCGTGGAGCCGGTACTCAAACACTTTCCACACATGCATACCTATCAGATTGAGGCCTCGGCCGCGACAGTTATTCGGCGCATGCGCGAACGCGGCCAAAGCGAGGCCGATATTGCCGGCCGCATGCGCAAGCACGCCTTAGAAACAGCCATGGGCCGACGCCTAGCTAAATATGTTGTCAGGAACGAGGGCCGGTTAGGGGACGCTGTACAGCGCCTGGCCGAACGCATCCGAGCTGATAAAGCCGCACATTCGGTATCAGAGCCGGTTGCCTAAATGCTACAATAGTCCTACATGACGCGACGAAAGACTTCCCATGGCAGAGACTAGCGAACCAACCGCCGATATCGCCATTATCGGCCTGGCGGTCATGGGGCAAAACCTCATTATGAACATGAACGATCACGGCTTCACGGTGGTGGCTTTCAACCGCACGGTCTCTAAAGTTGGCGATTTCTTGGCCAACGAGGCCAAAGGCAGCAAGGTCATCGGCGCGCACTCCATTGAAGAAATGGTTGCTCAGCTCAAGCGGCCACGGCGCGTCATGCTGATGGTCAAGGCCGGCGATCCCGTCGACCAGACCATCGAACACCTGTTACCACACCTTGAGGCCGGCGACATTATCATTGACGGCGGCAACTCCTTATTTACCGACACCGAACGCCGTCTCAAAGAAGTCGAAGCCAAAGGACTCTTATATATAGGCACCGGCGTCTCGGGAGGCGAGGACGGTGCCCGCCACGGGCCGTCAATCATGCCCGGCGGTTCGCCAGACGCCTGGCCGTATGTTAAAGACATTTTTCAATCGATTGCCGCTAAGGTCGAAGACGGTTCGCCGTGCTGCGAATGGGTCGGCGAAGGCGGTGCCGGCCACTACGTCAAAATGGTCCATAATGGCATCGAATACGGTGACATGCAGCTCATCGGCGAAGCCTACCAGCTCATGAAAGATCGTCTTGGCCTGAGCACGGCAGATATGGCAGCAGTCTTCGCGGACTGGAATAAGGGTGAGCTCGACAGTTTTCTAATCCAGATCACTGCCGAAATTCTCGCCTATCAAGATGAAGACGGCCAGCCCCTGGTCGATAAAATCCTCGACACTGCCGGCCAAAAGGGCACCGGCAAATGGACGGTTATCAGTTCGGCCGATCTGGGCCAGCCAGTCAGCCTCATCACCGAAGCAGTCTACGCCCGCGTCGTCTCGGCCCTAAAGGACCAGCGCCTAGCAGCCGCCAAAGAATTAAAAGGCCCCGACGGCAGCTTTGAGGGCGACAAAAGCGCCTTCACCGAACAGATCAGACAAGCCCTCTATGCCTCAAAAATTATCAGTTATACCCAAGGCTACATGCTGATGCGGGCCGCAGCCGAGGAATATGGCTGGAACCTCAATTACGGCGGCATCGCGCTGATGTGGCGCGGTGGCTGCATTATTCGCAGCCGATTCTTGGGCGATATTAAGGTCGCCTTCGATAAACAGCCCTCGCTCACTAACCTGTTACTGGATGACTTTTTCATTAAGGCCATCGACAACAACCAGGACGCCTGGCGGGCAACCATAGCCGAGGCCGTGCAGGCTGGCGTACCGGTGCCGGCCATGAGTGCAGCGCTATCGTTTTACGACGCCTATCGCAGCGAGCGCTTGCCGGCCAACCTGTTGCAAGCCCAGCGCGACTACTTCGGCGCTCACACCTACGAACGTATCGACAAGCCGCGCGGCGAATTCTTCCACACCAACTGGACCGGCCACGGTGGCGAAGTCAGCGCCGGCACCTACAACGCCTAGCCCAGACTTTTACGCAACACACCCATTTCGGCAATTAAAGCTGAGCCATCGGCACCATCAGGCAATTTTATAAGCTGGCCGCTCAGTTCCAGGTGTTTTTTCTGCTCGGCGGCCTGGGGACCAAGTTCCAGGCCCAAAACTTCTTCAATAGCCAAGACGTCTTCTTTGACTTCTTGCCAGGCAGGGCTGCCGGCGGCAAAGGCATCCAAGTTGCTACGGTTCAAATAGTGGCCAGCAGCTTCAAAATCTTGCGTGAGATTCGGGTAATTCGCTTTTAACAGATCGAGTTCGGCAGGTTTCAAAGC
>DATCFR010000153.1:0-6725 GCA_036509405.1 Saccharimonadales bacterium (SeqCode) | reverse complement strand
TCATAAGGCGTTCTCGCAAGAGGTAGACAAGTTTCCTGCATTCTTTCCTCTCCAAATTTATAACACAACGCCTGGTCCGGTTGACGTTTCCTTCATGCGTTACGCAGCGACGGCTATACGAACCTGGGAACAAAACAGCGGTAATGCGCCCATGCGCATTAACGGCGCGATTGAGGCTCGCCAACGGCCGAGAATACTGCCCCACGTATTCATACGAACTAATAAGCCTGCGCCAAGAGTGTCTGCCCAGAGTGAGGGTCAGACCTTCTACGAGTCCGCTGTGACCGTCAGCTGGATACGGCCTGGGCTTATCACGCGAGATCTAGGACCTGACAGTCTGGACACCCTTATCTTTAAAAATCCTCGGGCGTTTGCCAGCCGCGACGCAGTTGCGGTTGAGATGTGCCAAGCCCTGGTCGAATTATATGATGCCAAGGTACGTTTTGCTCGCAGCTACAACGCACAGGTTGACGAGCAGGACGTAAGCACCTATGACTCGGACGCTCTCCATGACCTGGATTTAACCGCTCAGGAAGTAACCTGCAATTCCCTGGGAGACCTCTTAACCGCCCTCTACGTAGCTGGCCCGAGCGGTGTCGGGAGCCTCATTGCACATAACTGGGACTCTACTTACGATTATCTGCCCTACATGGCTATGCTCGCGAGGTTTAACCAAATCGCCGAAGGTGTCAAACAACATCCAAGCGTCCTGGAGGCCGTGAACGCGCGCCAGGCACCGACGGCACGCTATTACGACGCCGCATTGAACCATCAGCGGTAACGGGCCTAAAAACTCAACATAAGGTTGGTCAGCGCCAGTTTGGGCTGGGCGCTCGTGGTCAAGGCCTCGGCGGCCAGGTAGGCGGCCGTGAGCACGGCTTGCCATTTGATAGCAGCGCGGCCGGTGGTGCTCTGCAGACTCACGTGCGCCATCTGTTGCAATATAAACGTCACATCAAGGGCCAGAGCAGGCTGCTTAGATAGCTCGTCGACACTTAGCAGGCGCTCATAGGCCGATTGGCTGAGCAGCTGGCGGGCGCGTTCTGTGGCTAGGGTGAGCGGATGATCGGCTTGCTCGAGCAAGGCATGCATTAATCCGGGCAGGCCGCCGCTGATGGCGTAAGCCTGCTTGATGCTCGCAGCGCCAAAGTCATGCTTCTGAAAATGGGCCTCAGTAAGCGCTCTGTCGGGTCGCTTAACTGAGATAGACTGCATACGGGAGCGGATAGTTGGCAACAGCGTTTGTTCGTGGTCGACAGTCAAGATAATCAAAACGCCTTGGGGCGGTTCTTCGAGAGTTTTGAGCAAGGCGTTTTGGGCTTCTAGGCTGAGACGCTGGGCATTTTCGATGATTACGCTGCGGTTATATGGCGCTTGTCGAGGCACTTTAAGGGTTAAAAACCGCTCCAGCTCGCGGACGGCGTCGATGCCAATGGATTTATCCTCAGATGTAACGTCCAAGCTGTAGGGGTAATTCGCCAGCTCGCCGGCTTTTAAATCGAGGACTGATTCGGCCAGTTTGTCGGCTAGGATGCGCTTGCCGCTGCCCGTGGGACCAATCAGCAACACGGCGTGCGAAGGCGCTTTCATGAAGCCGGTAAGGCGCTGTTGAGTAGCTGGATGGATTAGCAGGTCTTTCATGCCGCCAGTATCTCGTCGAACTCCGGTGGCATCGGCACCTGGAATATTTTACGCTGCTTATTCGGCAATGTTATCTCCAGCGCCTGAGCGTGCAAAAAAAGCCGGTCAGCCTGTTTGCCGCCGTAGAATGTGTCCCCAAGGATTGGGTGATGTAACTCTTCTAAATGAACGCGCAGCTGGTGCGTGCGACCGGTGGTGGGCCTTAGTTCCAATAAACTAAGCTTGTCCGTAGTTTTGAGTACCTTATAGGCCGTGACGGCGGCTTTGCCGTTACTGCCAACCCGGAATGTCTGCGGCTTCTTGGGATTGCGCTCAATTGGCATGTCGATAATGGCTTCAGGATCCTTCAGCGTGCCTTCTACGATGGCCAGATAGGTCTTTTTGACCTTTCGCTGGGAGAATTGCTTCTGCAGCCAGCTCAGCGCTTCCGGCGTCTTGGCGCAAATCATGACACCGCTTGTGGCACGGTCCAGCCGGTGCACGATGCCGGCGCGCTCGCCTTTTAAGGCGGTCATGCGGCTGCGCAGCCACGTCGACACGGTGGCTTCGGGGTTAAATGCGCCTTTGCTGTGCGTCAGGAGGCCGAGCGGCTTGTTGATAACCACGCAGTCCTTATCTTCATAAAGCACTGGCAACTCAATCTCGGGAAATTCGACGGCCTTAACCGGATCATGCGTAATCACAATCTTATCGGCGGGGCGAATTTTGTAGCCGGCTTTGAGCTGGGGCTCACCGTTGACCTTGACATCGCCCTCCTCAATCAGGCGCACGGCAAAACTGCGGCTCATTTCCGGGTGCTGGCGCACTACATACTGATCCAAACGTTCGGCGCGACTGATCTCCAGGTTGCTCATTAGGGCCTCAGGCCGACGGCTTTTTGGACCTTCAAAAGTGTGGCGTTGGCAGTTTCGTTCATCTGCGCCTCGCCAGCTTCCAACTTCCGCGTCAGAGCAGCCTCGTCCACGGCCGCCAATTTCGCCTGAAAATCGGTCAGAAACTCACCGACTTTGGTGGCCACGGCCTCTTTAAGCGGTCCATATTGGTTTTGACCGATAAATTCGTTGGGCTGGCCACCGAGCAGCTTTAATAAATCCAAGAGATTGCTAACGCCGGGATGTTTATCGTAATCATGCTGGATTTCGCCAAAGCTGTCAGTTTCGGCACTCATAATCTTCTGACGGACGGCTTCGGGCGTATCAGTGAGAAAAATAATCCCCTTGCTCGATTCGTCGCTCTTGCTCATCTTCTTGGTCGGATTTTGCAGATCACGGATGCGCAACCCCTGGTCCTTGCCAAAGAACTCATGCTGTTCTTTAACCGGCTTGGGAACCACGAACAGCTCGCCGAAGCGCTTATTCATCCGCTCGGCAATATCGCGCGTAAATTCCAGGTGCTGGGTTTGATCGTCGCCTACAGGTATGTATTCGGCACCGTAGAGCAGCATATCCGCGGCCATTAGCACCGGATAGTTAAAAAGGCCGACACTCACTTTGGTCTGGTACCTGGCTTTGACTGCCTGATCAAACGCTTCATCTGAAAGATCATTGTGCTCATTATTAGCTACGGCATCCTCAAGACCCTCTACTTTTATTACGTCACGCTTGTCTTTGAACTGGGTCATGCGCGACATTTCGCCGAAGCCAGTGAAGCAGTCCAGAATCCAGGTCAGTTCGCTGTGAGCGGGAATGTAGCTTTGGCGGTAGAGGAAAACGTCGTCGTGATCTAGCGGCAGGCCGGCAGCCGCGAAGACGCGCAGGTTTTGGGTGATGGCCGCTTGCAGGCTGCCATGATCGATCGGCGTGGTGAAGCTGTGCAGGTCGGGCACGAACAGATTGATCTGATAGTCACCGGCCCGGCTTTTGGCCATGTCTACCAGTGGTAGCAAAGCGCCCAGATAATTGCCAATATGCAGATCGTTATTGGCCCGCAGGCCGGTAAGGATGACGGGTTTGCTCATAGTTATGGTTTTAATTATAGCCGAGCCAGCGAGCATTACGCACTATTTGGTTTTTAATGGATATAGGTATATAATATAAGAGTAATGAGCACGCAGCAGCAAAACTATTGGTTTTACTTCGGTACCTTTACCCCCTCTCAGGGAGGTTCTTGCTAAAGCTGTAAACCATAAGCGAAAACGCAGGCCTCCCGAAAGGGAGGTTTTTTGTTATGCTACATAAGGAATATCACATGAAAAACATCACCGTTACATTGCCCACCCCAAAAGCCGCCGACTACAGCATTTATGTCGGGGCTGGGGCTTTGCAAAAAATTGGCGAACTGTACGATTTAGGAAGTTATTCCAAGCTCTTTGTCATAGCCGACGAGGGCGTGCAGCCCTTACTTGAAAAGCTACTGGCCGTGTTACCAGGCGATACGGTCTCGCTCATACTGCCCGCCGGTGAACAGGCCAAGCACATCCAAACGGTCGAGAAGATCTGGACCGCATTGCACGCGGCCGGCTGTGACCGCAAATCGCTGGTGATTAACCTCGGCGGCGGCGTGGTCGGCGACCTGGGCGGCTTCGCGGCCTCGACATATATGCGCGGCCTGGACTTTTTGAATGTGCCAACTACCCTGTTATCCCAGGTAGATGCCAGCGTCGGCGGCAAAACTGGCTTCAACTTCGACGGCGTCAAGAATTTGATAGGCACCTTTAGCCACCCTGTGAGCGTTGTAATTGATCCAAGCGTACTGAAAGCACTGCCTGAGCGCCAATTCTTATCTGGCTTTGCTGAGATTATTAAGCACGGTTTGATATGGGATAAAGAGCACTTGGAAGAAGCTACTCGTAAGCTGCCGCAGCAGTTCAGTCAAGATGAATTGACGGCAATTATTGTCCGTTCGTGCCAGATCAAGGTAGAAATCCTTACTAGCGACGTCACCGAGAGGGGGCCGCGTAAGCTGGTTAACTTCGGTCATACGATCGGGCACGCCATAGAGGTCTTGAGCCTAGATACTAACAGGCCTCTGACGCACGGCGAAGCCATTGCCATCGGCATGGTGGTCGAGGCCGACATCTCCCGACGGCTTAGCTTACTCACGCCCAGCGAAGTAAATCAAATCAAGGAAACTTTCAGTAAGATCGGCCTGTTGGTACCGCTGCCCAGTCTGCCAATTAGTGACGTGATAGAAAAAACACGCTCTGACAAGAAGAACGAGGGTGGCAAAGTCAATTACACCCTGCTGAAAGCTATCGGTCAGGCGCTGTATGACCAACAAGTGGACGAGTCCGTCGTGCGAGCCGCCCTAGAGGCTGAAATGGGGGCATCATGAAGACCGTTCGCCTTACCCCCTTGAGCCAGCCAGTTACAGCCACGGTGAGCGTGCCCGGCTCCAAGAGTTATACCAACCGCGCACTCCTGCTGGCGGCCCTGACGCTAGGACCGGTAAAAATTCTCAAGCCGCTGCTGAGCGACGACACCGACGCAATGCTTGGCTGCCTGCAAGGTCTGGGTATCGAAACTTCCAGGCAAGCTAACGATATTGAGGTCACGGGTGACATTAGCGTCGTTAAAGATGGAGATTACGAGCTCGACGCTAAGCTATCGGGCACGACGATGCGCTTTATGCTGGCCCTATGCGCCGTACTGCCCGGACAACAGATGCTGACTGGGCAAAGTGGCTTGCTGGCGCGGCCAGTTGGTGACCTAGTCGATGGCCTGCGGCAGCTCGGCGCCAGCATAGAATATCTTGACCGAGAAGGCTACCCGCCGCTACGCGTGCAACCCTACCATAAAACCGCCAGCAGCATCACTGTTGCCGGCGGCGAAAGCAGCCAGTATTTATCTGCCATTTTAATGATTGCCCCCTTAGTTGATGGCCTTTCGGTGGAGATAACCGGCAATCTGATATCACGGCCCTATGCCGCCATGACAATCAACGTGCTAGAGCAATTCGGCATTAAGGTGGAGCAGCAAGACAATCGCTACCGAATCAATGGCGGTCAAACCTACACTTGTTCGGAATATGTGGTCGAGGGCGATGTTTCCAGCGCCTCATACTTTTTTGCGATAGCCGCGCTAACCGGCTCCACGTTGACGGTCACAAACTTGAATCCCCACTCCGCGCAGGCCGACATGGAATTTCTAAAAATTCTCGAAACTATGGGCAGCCAGGTCGCGTACGGTTCGGACGAAATAACAGTAGCAGGCCATGGTGTAAAACCGATCAAAGTAGATATGAGAAGCTGTCCGGACCAAGCGCAGACTTTGGCTGTGCTGGCGACTTTCGCTGATGGAGCCACAGCTATCGAAGGCATCGAATCGTTACGAGTCAAGGAAACAGAGCGCGTCAAGGCATTGCAGCAGGAGCTCGAGAAAATGGCCGTCAAAACCTGGACGAACGAGAACACTTTAAGCGTCCAGGGCGGCCGGGCACAGGCTGCCCGCATCGCCACCTATGACGACCACCGCATGGCCATGGCCTTTGCTGTGGCCGGCAGCAAATTGCCAGGCATGATCATAGAAGAACCGGATGTGGTCACCAAGACGTTTCCGGATTTTTGGCAGAAGCTCGAAGCAATTGGCATCGGCGTTAGCAGGAGCGAAATATGAGAATCGTACTAATTGGTTTCATGGCGAGCGGCAAAAGCAGCGTTGCGCCCCTTCTGGCCAGCGCGCTTGGCCTAGAAGTGGTAGAAATGGACGCGCTGATTGTCGCGAAGGCTGGCAAAAGTATTAAAGATATCTTTGAAGCGGGCGGCGAACCGGCTTTTCGTAAGCTCGAAGCAGCGGTAGCCGCAGAGCTCCAAAATCGGGATAACGTGGTTATTTCGACTGGCGGCGGCGTGGTCGCGCGCTCTGAAACCATGAAGTATTTGACAGATAAGGGTGTAGTTGTTGAGCTATCGTGTTCTTTCGACGCGCTTATGGAGCGCATCCGTCCGACACTGCCGAGACCACTTTTCAAAGATGAGGCCCAAGCCAAGGCCACCTACGCCAAACGCCAATCGCTGTACCATAAGTATGCGTCTGTGCATGTTAATACCGACGGCAAATCCGTTGACGAGATAGTCGAAGCGGTTTTCCGTAAAATTCAAGGGATTAAAAAATCATGAAAATTACTGCCAAGACCAAGCTCTGTCT
>DATCFR010000152.1:0-2096 GCA_036509405.1 Saccharimonadales bacterium (SeqCode) | reverse complement strand
GAGGCGCGCCTTAGCGGCAAGATCGATCTGCTGCACTTTAGCGATGCCAGCCACGTCGAAGTGCGGGACTTTAAAACCGGCAAGCCAGCGCGCTCCTGGCAGGGCAAGGACGAATACGAAAAAATCAAACTGCACAAATACCGCCAGCAGTTGCTGTTCTACAAACTACTGGTTGAAAACTCGGCCAGCTTCGCTGGCCGGCTGACCGCCACTGGCGGCGCGCTCGAATTCATTGAGCCTGATGAAGAGGGCCGCTTGATTGATAATTTGGCGCTCACGTTCGAGCGGGAGGAGCTGGAACGCTTTACCCGCCTCATCGGCGCTGTTTGGCAGCACATCATGACCTTGAATTTCCCAGATGTCTCTGCATATCCGCAAAACCTGCGCGGTCTTACCCAATTTGAGCAGGACTTAATCGACGGGGCGATTTAGACAGCTTCGGTGTTTTAGAGTTCCTGCCCAGTTTTTGCGCGGCTAACACCACCGAACCGGCAACCGCTCCAGCCATTGCCATTCGCACTAAAGCTTTCTTCTTGATTGCCGCCTCACGCATGAACTTTTCTCTTGTATCAGAACCCCTGTAATGAGGTGATTCAGCGCCGTTTTGTACGACGTCGCGGCGATCGCCAGCGGTCAGCAGGTTGTTCAGTTTTGCGATAGCGCTGAGAATATCCGTGGCATCCTGATTCTTATTAAATGCTATGCCGGCACCGGCACCCACCGCTCGCGGCACCCTGCCGCCAAGCGTAGCCTCGGCCACGATTAGGCCCTGTTCTTCGGCCTTGGCACGCCACACGGCAGGCAAAGCCGAAGTTACAGCCGCCACGAGATAGTTATCAGCTGCAACGTCATTGTCGCGACGCCTGGCGATCACTGATAAGGCTAAGAAGATAGCTATCTCTTGAATTCTATCCGCCAAGGAGTCTAGCAGCACACCATCAATCGTCGCTTCGCCAATGCCTTCTTCTATTTGCTTACGCTTGAGGGCACCGTCTCCGATATCCGTAACACAGCCCGCGGTGAATAGAGCCGTGGTCCGAATCGGTTTTTCAGGATTCTTTATCGCTAAAGCTGCTGCACCCAATACCATTAATGTACCGGCTATGGTCAAATGATCTGGCTGAACAGCCGGGAATTTTTCGTGTATGAAAGTCACAGCTTTATCTACCGGATCAGCCACGAGCTTGCGAAGAGGGCTGTTCTGAGTCGTGTTTTCCTCTTGCTCCTGCGCTGAGTGGTCTTTTTTACCTGCAGCGAAATAATTAATAAAATAGCCTGCGCCACTAATTAGATTAAGCGCTGTGGCGTCAGCGGCACCGCGCCTCAGCATATCCTTATTTTGAGCAAGTGGAGAAACTGCAAATGTTGCCACGGCCATCTGAAGAACGGTTTTCTTTTTGCCGACACTGCCAACCGCAGCATCTCCGCTCCTTCCTTGCACCCAGGCTACTGCCCTTAAAAGATTAATCAGGCGGTTCCGGATAACCAATGAGTCATAATGAACACTTGACAGCTCGCCGTTATTTTTGAGTTCCCGAAAAGGAGGCGTCACGAAGCGCTGGTCGGCTGCAAAGTCTGCGATTGCGCCAAGTCGGCTGGTCCAACCAAAACGCCTAGCCGGCTTTCCTTCGAAATCAGTTATGGCTACAGCGGCCGCCTCAGCGAAATCTTCCCAGGTCCGTTCCTCAGGCAAGGTAGTGGCAATTTTGTCACCCAGCGTAGATCCATAGCTGGCTCTATAGACAGCCAGACCAGTTAACGCAATCTGGCCAGCGATTTTGAGAGCGCTAGGGCCGGGCGCTTCATCCAGCCGCTCCAAGGCTTCAATCATAGGGGCAATTCTCCTGATTCGCTAGGGATGCCCACTCGCATAACACATTAGATATCTTCACAAGACAATATCATGACTTCCATTAAGCTGCAAGAAAGAAAACTGCCCGCTTGCACGGGCAGTTTAAGCACTTCGAGAAGCTCAGTTACTTCTTAGCGCGTTTGCTCTTCTTGGCAGGCTTACTGCTGCTGGATGAGCTCACTGCGACGCTGGAAACCACGCCTTCAGATTCTGCGAATAGCAGAGCGTACAGGTTCACACCGAT
>DATCFR010000151.1:0-2909 GCA_036509405.1 Saccharimonadales bacterium (SeqCode) | reverse complement strand
GGTTTAAGCACGCTCGCCTGAGTCAGCACGGACCAGATCCCGCCTATAATTTTTTCGAGGTAGCGGCCAGCCAACCGCTTCGAGTTTGGCAGCAAAAGGGGTGGATTGATCCTAAAGATCCACGCGGCTGGTTCCAGTGGTATGCCCGCTACTACATGGGGCGCCGGTTACCGATCGAAGACGCCCGCCAAATCAAACGTTGGAAAGCTATTCGCCGCCATGGTGCGCAGATCAAAGCCCACTGCCACCCGGGCGATCTGGCATGCCGCCGTAAACAGCGCCAGGTCTTGCTCCATTGGGCTTACGACAGCCGAAAGCTCTAAGGGGTTATTTATCTTACTGCGGTTCACTCTAAAACTGTCTTATTATGATAAAAATAGTTAAGGAGGAAGAATGAAAATTACCAAGTATGTGCACTCCTGTTTAGTGGTCGAGACGCCAGACCGGGTAGCCATTTTTGACCCCGGCACAATGAGCGAGGCGGCGCTCGACGTCGACCTGCTCGATCGCCTGGACGATATCTTCATTACCCATGCGCACGGCGACCACATGAGCGTGCCGCTACTCAAGAAGCTGATCGCCAAGTTTCCGGCCGTGCGTATTACCAGCACCGACGAAGTTGTTAAGCAGCTCGCAACCGAGAGCATCAAGGCGACCACCACGCCGCCGAACGGTGTGACTTTCTTTGATTCGCCGCATGAAAGCATCTCATCCTTGTTTGGCGATCCGCCTCAGGAGATCGGCATTCACTACCTAGACGTTTTAAGCGATCCGGGCGACAGCCATAGTTTCCACGAAACCAAAGCCATCCTGGCGCTGCCGATTACCGCCCCGTGGGGCAGCGCCAATAAAGCGCTCAGCTTGGCCCTCGAGCTTAAACCCAAACACGTTTTGCCGATTCACGATTGGCACTGGAACGACCAGGCACGCGCCCAGATGTATGCTAGGTTTGAGCAAATTCTTGGCGAGCAGGGCATTACGTTTCACAAACTCGAGACCGGCCAGCCTATCGAAATCGATATCTAACCTGAACAGTGTTTGTTGCACCCCTGTCTAAAGTGATATACAAAGTATATCAATCGTATATCAGCGGTATATCAGTTTTGCCAGGGGTGGCCCTTGCCTGGGTCGCACAACCGATCTCTATCATAACATTGACAAATCAGACATTATTTGCTACAGTTATGTAGATGTCTGCTAAAACAAAAAATAAATCCAACACTACTGAGACCATCACCGAGCTTGGCAAACAGGCCGGTCTACTCTTGATGACCGCTGCTGTCACCCTGGGTATGTTGGAGCTGCCAGACCGCCCCAATAATAGGGTAGTACTCCCCAGTCAGCCAGCCTTCGCGTGGGCGAATGAGAACGAAGAAGGCAATAACCCCAATGCGCTGCGGCGTTCCAGCGAGGAAACCGAGCAGCATTACATTAGCTATAGTGTGACCCAGCGCACACCCAGCCGCTCAGGACGCAATTAATTATCGATATTTGGCGCTAGTAAAATAGCGCCTCTGTAGGGCTTATACACCACACATCTTGTGTTAATCGCTCAACCTCTGGAAAAACTGTGGATAAGTGGTGTGCAGAACACCACTTTTTTTGATTTTGCGCTTGCAGGGGGGTGATGGTGGGTAGTACACTCTTGGCAGTGGGTAGAAATGGTAGAGCCAAAATAGTCTACCAAATCAAAAATAAAAACCACTAACCGCTCACTAAGGGAGATCCATGGCCACGGTAGACTACTTCGAACGGAAGCTTGACGACAAGCGACGGCTGACTATTCCGCCCGAGCTTCGCGACAAGTTTGCCAGCGGGGCAGTTGTGACCAGGGGTTTCGGCCAGTACCTGCATCTATATCCAAAGGATGTTTGGGACAATCTGGTTGAACCTCGCCTGGCCGGCGATATCCTGGATGAGCGCATAGCCGACCTGAACGTCCAATTTCGGATGGGCAAGGTTGAAATGCGGCCCGACGATAAGCAGGGGCGTATCACGCTCGAGCAGCATCTGCTCGACTACAGCGGGATCACGCGTGATGTCATTGCTGTCGGTGTCGGACATTACTGGCGCTTAAGCGCGCCGACCGATGGCTAGGCGAGTACTTTAACAATTCGAAAAGAATAGCACCTCCCGAGGTCAGCTATTCGGCAGTCAACAAGTGGAAACGATAGTAAACCACTATAAAAAAGGGCTTTGTACCTTTCAAAAACACCTCCCAAAACTCCACCTCACACATAAGTCTCTCAAACTTGGTTTGGCAAATTGTATTTATACGATGAGCTGAACCACCACAAAAACAAAAACTTTTCAAAAAACAAAAAAGTTGACTGCCGGATAGGTGACCTTGCAAAACAAACAAGACAAGATGCACCAAAACAAACACCAAAATAAAAATCAACAGCACGTACCAGTATTGCTGGACGAAGTTCTCAAGTACCTGGATCCGCAGCGTGGGGAATCATACCTCGATCTGACGGCCGGTTACGGCGGACATGCGTCGGCGGTATTGGAACGGACTGGAAGCCTCACACCATCAGTGCTGGTTGATCGCGACTCTGAAGCGATCAAAGTACTGCAACGGGATTTTGCTGGCGATAACGTCAGCATCAGGCAGCAGGATTTCCTGACTGCCAGCCGGGAACTTGTCGGCGAAGGCCGCCAGTTCGATCTTATTTTGGCTGATTTGGGCGTATCGTCACCGCACCTTAACGAGGGCAAACGCGGGTTTGCCATTAACAGTACCGGTCCGCTCGATATGCGCATGGACCAGTCGCAGGAACTAACTGCTGAAACTATAGTGAACACCTATAGCGAAGCGGCCCTCAGCGACATCCTCAAGCGCTACGGCGAGGAGCCGAAAGCCAAAAGGATTGCCCAGGCAATCGTGCAGGCCAGGCCGCTCCAAA
>DATCFR010000150.1:0-2701 GCA_036509405.1 Saccharimonadales bacterium (SeqCode) | reverse complement strand
CATAATTCTTCACTCATGTGCGGTGCGAAGGGCGCTAATAATTGCAAAAATGTCGCAATAATAACTGGCCAGTCAGCCGAGGCATAGTTGTCGGTGGCTTTGATACGGTAGAGTTCGTTGAGACATTCCATGAGGGCCGCGATCGAGGTGTTGAAGCCCAGCTCCAGCATGTCGCCGCTGACCTTTTTGACGGTTTTATGAATGGCACGGCGCAGCTCAATGGATTCACCGCCGCTGTCACCTTGGTGCTCATTATATTCCTGAACCAGCGTCCAGACGCGCTGCAGGAAGCGGAAACAGCCGCCCATGCCTTCGACGCTCCAGTTGGCGGTTTGGTTCCACGGACCGATAAAGAGTTCCATGATGCGGATGCTGTCGGCGCCGTAGCCTTGGTCGATAATGCTGTCGGGCTCGATAGTGTTGCCCTTGCTTTTGCTCATTTTGAGACCGTTGGGCGCCAAAATCATGCCGTGGTTGCGCAGCTTGGTGAACGGTTCTTGGAAATTAATTAACTTTTCGTCGTACATGACCTTGGTCCAAAAACGAGCGTAGAGCAAGTGCATGACGGCGTGTTCGGCACCGCCGATGTAGTCGTCAACCGGCAGCCAGAAATCGGCTTTGTCCCGGGCAAATGGCGCCCGATCATTATGCGGATCGGCAAAGCGCAGGAAGTACCAGCTGCTGCAGGCAAAGCCGTCCATGGTGTCGGTCTCGCGCTGGGCTGGGCCGCCGCACTCCGGGCAGGTAGTGTTGACGAACTCCGGCACGTTGGCCAGCGGACTGCGGCCGTCGCCGCTCGGTGCATAGCTTTCCACCTCCGGCAATACCACCGGCAGCTGGTCTTCCGGCACGGCCACGGCGCCGTGCTTCGGACAATGAATAATCGGGATTGGCGCGCCCCAGTAGCGCTGCCGGCTAATCAGCCAATCGCGCATTTTGTAATTAACCACTTCTCGTGCCACGCCGGCCGCCACGAAATCTTCCAAGATTTTTTCGCGCAGGGCTTCGGAGCGCATGCCGTTGTATTTGCCGGAGTTAATGACCACGCCTTCGGAATGAAAGTCCGAGTCTTTATCAGTTTCCAAGACCTGGCGTATTTCCAGGCCGTATTTTTTAGCGAAGATGTGGTCGCGGTCGTCGTGCGCCGGCACGCCCATGACCGCGCCGGTGCCGTAACCGTATAAGACGTAGTCCGCCGTCCAGATCGGGATCTTTTCATTGTTTGCGGGATTAATGGCGTAGGCGCCGGTAAAGACGCCGGTTTTTTCTTTCTCGCCTTCGCTTTGGCGCTCGATATCAGTCTTACCTGCGGCTTGTTTGACATATTCATCGACCGCGCTTCGCTGTTCGGCAGTCGTGATGGTTTTAATAATCGGGTGCTCTGGCGCCACCACCAAGAACGTTACGCCAAACTGCGTGTCGTGGCGCGTCGTGAAAACTTTCAGGTTATTCAGCGTGTGCTCGATGACAATCGGCTCGTGCTTGCCGCAAGCGTGGTCTTTTTCAGCAATAAAATCAATCAAAGTACCACCGAGGTTGTCGACCAATGATTGCGATCGTTCTTGCGGCACGCGAGTGTCATTTTCGGCCCGTAGAATGACAATTTCCCCAACATTTTGCTTGATCTTGTCCCAATCGAACTGCCAACCAAAGCTTTCTTCAAACGGACGTTTTTTATCCAGAAACTTCGGCTGGGCGAAACCGGCCACGATTACCAGCCTTTTAATTGGTTTATCCAGAGCCTCGACAACTTTCAACGCCACCGGCGAGCCCAAACTGTGGCCGAGCAGCACGCTGTTTTCGGTAAATTCATAATTATCCAGCACGTACTTGGCCTGCTCCATGATGGTCGGATTGTCGGTGTTCGGCAGCTGCGGCGTATAGACGGGGTGGCCGAGCGCTTCGATTTTTTCGCGCAGTACTGGAAAGAAAGTGCCCTCGGGGGAGCCGGTGTAGCCGTGCAGCAATACGTAATCAGCTTCTTCGACGATAGGAAAATTAATCTCGGCGCCGCGGCTGCGGCCAATCCAGTTGCGCTGCATGGTTTTGATGGCGCTTGACCAGTCCAAATCTTCCAGGTCGTCTAGCAGGCGGTCGGCGTAGTCGGTGATTTTGAAGAACCACTGCTTGAGCGATTTCTTTTCAACAGTGGCGCCGCTGCGTTCGGCTTTGCCATCAATCACTTGCTCGTTGGCCAGCACGGTTTTGTCGACGGGGTCCCAGTTCACCAGGGCTTCCTGCTGATAGGCCAGGCCTTTTTTGAAGAGCATCAGGAAGAACCATTGCGTCCAGCGATAATACTCGGGATCGGTGCTGTCGATTTCGCGCGACCAGTCGTAGCTGAAGCCCATTTGTATCAGCTGCTGCTTGAAACGCGTGGTGTTCTCGTCGATGGCCACGCGCGGGCTGATGTGGTTTTTAATAGCATAATTCTCGGCGGGCAAGCCGAAGGCATCCCAGCCCATGGGGTGCAGCACATTGTAGCCGGTCATGCGCCCAAAGCGCGCCACGACGTCGCCAATAGTGTAGTTGCGCACGTGGCCGACATGCATGGCCGCGCCGCTGGGATACGGAAAATATTCCAGCACGTACTTCTTGGGCTTGGCCGGATCCTCAGAGACCTGATAAATCTTATCGGCTTCCCATTTGGCTTGCCACTTGGGCTCGATCTCTTTTGGATTGTAGCGCTGCATTCGGCTTA
>DATCFR010000149.1:0-9434 GCA_036509405.1 Saccharimonadales bacterium (SeqCode) | reverse complement strand
CGCAGCGCGGCGGCCATATTGCCGCGTTCATGGAAGGCATTAACGCGGAAGCGACCCAGATCACCGTAGGCGAAGCTGAAGTCGAATTCCTTGTCTTTCAATAGAATCTGCTTTTGGTCTTCGTCCAAAATGGCGAATACCAGCGCCTCTATGGCTTCTTCGTCCAAAGCATCGGCGGCCGCCACCGGTAAGAGCGAGCCATCGACGCGCAGCATTGGCGACAGGCCAACCTGCAAGTGCAAGTCAGAAGCCTTCTTTTTAATAACTTCGTCTAACAGGATTTCGATCCTCGGTCCTTGTCCGCTCATGCTGCCCACCCTTCCTCTAGTCGTTTTAGCTGTTTACGAGTCATAATCGTCCTCGGCCGCCACCCGGTTGACTTCGGCCAGACTGGTCTGGCCGGACAAGGCCTTCAAATACCCATCCTGGCGCATGTTAACCATGCCCTCGGCACGGGCAGCCTTTTCGATTTCTGTGGTTGTTGATTCTTTCATAATTAAACGCTGAATGGCTTCCGTGACCTCGAAGACTTCGTACAAGCCCATGCGTCCCCGGTAGCCGCCTGGGGTATCGGGACTATCGGTGCCCTTGGTTAAAGTATAAGCGGTTTGGTTCAGTAAGGGCAAGTTTTTATAGCCCATGTCCTGAGAGAAAGCCGCCGCCTTGTCGGCGCTGGGTGGCAGCACATTTTTGAGTGTCGTCTGAATGGCCTGGGTTTCGGCAGCCGAGGATTGATAGGTTTGCTTGCCGGTGTCGCCAATGCGCCGCACCAGGCGCTGGCCAATCACTGTGTGAACAGTGCTGGCAATCAAGAATGGCTCGATGCCCATGTCCAAGAGACGCGGCAAAATGCCAGCTGCACTGTTGGTGTGCAGTGTGCTGAACACCAAGTGTCCAGTCAGAGACGCTTGGACGGCTAATTGAGCTGTTTCCTTGTCGCGAATTTCCCCGACCATGACAACATCCGGGTCCTGGCGCAGAATACTGCGCAGGCCCGTGGCGAACGTCAGCCCAACTTCGGCATTAACCTGGATTTGGTTAATGCCGTCCATTTTGTATTCGATCGGGTCTTCCAGCGTGACGATGTTAATGGCGTCATTCTTTATCTCTTGGATCAAGGCGTACAGCGAGGTGGATTTGCCCGAACCAGTCGGGCCGCTGGTCAGAATCATGCCGTTGGGCCGTTGGATGCCCTTGCGCAGCAGGCGCAACGCGCGGCCGGTGTATCCCATGTCTTCCAGCTTTAAAGAAGTACCGCTTTTATCCAGTAAACGAATAACTATCTGCTCGCCCCATACAATCGGTGCGATAGCGATACGCAGGTCAATCGGATTGTCGTCGACCAGGACCGTGAAGCCGCCGTCCTGCGGGATACGGTGCTCGTCAATTTTGAGGTTGGCCAAAATCTTAATGCGCGACACCAGCGCCGGCTCGGTGTTTTTAGGCAGACGCATGATTTCGCGCAGCACGCCATCGACTCGGCAGCGTATTTTTACTTCTTTTTCCAGAGGTTCGATGTGCACGTCGCTGGCCCGGTTGCGGGCGGCAAATTCCAGAATAGCCGACAGCGCCTTGCTAATTGGTGAGTCTTCTACCAGATCTTTGATGTTGCGCAC
Organism: Saccharimonadales bacterium (SeqCode); assembly: GCA_036509405.1. Lineage (GTDB taxonomy): Bacteria > Patescibacteriota > Saccharimonadia > Saccharimonadales > UBA4665 > DATCFR01. The sequence goes on along the minus strand of DATCFR010000149.1, from coordinate 7,818 downwards.
AGTCGCTTTTTTGGTGCCCTTGGAGTCACCGCTGGTTTCGCCGTTCGGGTCCGTGGCCAGCTCGTCCTTGAAGGCATCATTCATCTTAGTATCAAGGCGAGCTTCGTACTGCCTGAGCACTTGGCGAATACCTGCTTCGCTGGCTACGTAGACTTTGAGCGGCCGCCCGATGCGGTTGCTCAAAAAGTCGACGGCCTGGACATTGTCGGCGTCCAGCATGGCAACTACCAAGCGTTGCTGCATTTCGCCGAGCGGTACAGCCATGTAGCGTTCAGCGATGTCTTGCGGCAGCAGCGCCAGAATTTTGGGATCAATCCTGGCCGCGGCTAAGTTAACGTAGGGAACCTTGGTGATCGTGGCGTTCACCTTGGTGAGCTGCTCCTCGGTAATGTACTTATTCTCCACCAGGTAGCTAAATAGGGGTTTGCCTTCTTTGTCGGCCGCGCCGTGAGCAGCCGCTAATTTCTCAGCTGTTAACATGCCGCCAGAGACCAGCAAGGCCTCAACTTGCTGTTCAGTGGCCGCCGATAAGACACTCATCGCTCGGCCCTTATTTGTTCGTGCTGTGTCCTTGCCATGGCCGTTTAACCTCGCTACAACGGGTTGCTAAACGGGTTGGCATTAGCATTCTGACCAACGGTGATAGATTGCGTCGGATCAATAGCATTGCTATTGAAGAAACGGCTGTCGGGTTTTGGAAAATCAGACGTAATGGCCTGTACGACATCAACTTGCTGCTGCCGGTTCTTAGGTGGCGCAAAGATGGCCTTGGATACAAACAGCGAGATAACCGCGCTTATGATAACAATAACCGCAATAATAGGAATGTCTTTTTGTCTCATTTTACTTCCTCTTTGGTGATGTTCACGCTTTTCCCTGGCTGATAGTAGGTGTGAGCGTTAACCGTCAAGGTGGTATTGTCGGCGCCACCACTGAGCGTTAAATTGTCAACTTGGATTGGCCGAATAGATCGCTGCAATGTGTCTATCAGCTGCTGGATGGAAGTATAGTTGGTATTATTGACGGTGAAAGAAAACGGCATGCTGACCGCTTGCGGCGTGGGGCTGGAGGTATTGCCCTGCTGGCTCAACTGGTCGTCGGTACCAGTAATACTGCTGACATTGAATCCGCCGGTTTTAAGAATTTTCTCTAAACTGGCAGTCAATGCCGGAAAGTCGTAGCTGGATGGCAAGGCGTGCAGAATAATTTCAGCGTTGTCACCGTCGTTGGGACCGGTACCACCGTTAGGATTGCCCCCAATAATGTTGGGGTTTGTCGCCTCAAAAGCATTGTAAGAAGAGACTAAGTCCTTAAAAGCCGATAAATTCTTCTGGAGCTGCTGGTGTGCAATTTCGGATTTGGCCGTAACGCGAGACTGGTAGCGGGTTTGGCTCCAGACCGCCTTGGCGGCAACCAGACAGAAAATCGTTACGAAAGCAGCCGCGCCCACAATGGCTACCATCTGAGCATTGGCTTTTGAAATTGCTAAACGCTTAGTCGAAATTTCCAGTTTTGCCATTAGTGACTCCCCCCGCTCGGCGTAGCTGGCGCCGTTGTGAACAAATCGCTTGGTTGACTAACTTGGGTACGATTCGTAACTTGGGTACCTATCGAAAGTTTGACGTTGTCTTGAGCAATATCAAAAATGTTCTTGTCGTAGCCGAGCGCAATGGTGTATTCGGCCGGTTTGCCGTTCTGGGCGGTAGCGTTGTTCAAGCTGAAGGCGCTCAGCACGACATTGTTGAAGGCTTTGGCGGCAGTAGTATTGCTGGAGGTCGTATAGGTGGTACTCTTGAGGGTATCAACGTACTGGTTAATGGTGCTGAGAGAGTCAGCATCACCGGTAATAGTGGCTGTTTGCAGGGTGAAATCGATCGTAAAGTTGTTGATATCGGCAGCGGCCGGCGTTACCTGGTCCAGGTAGTCGAACAAGCGCGAGGTGGCCGGCTTGCCGTCCTGCAAAGCGGTCAAGCTTTCAAGCTGGTTCTGAACGGTCAGAATCTGATTGATGTGCGGTTCGCCCTTTAAGGTGGTGCTGTCAGTGCTGATATTGTGGTTCAGGTCGCTGAGGTGCTTCCTTTGCAGGCCATCGATACCGAGCAGCAAGATTAAGATGGCTACGGCCACAATGCTAACCAGCACCGAGATACTGAGCACCAGCCGGCGTGTCCGCTGGGATTTAATGTATTCCAGTTTGACATCTGGGAGTAGGTTGAGTTCAATCATGCCGACCTCTCTGCCAGGCCCACGGCCACTGCAAACTGATTGGATATGGCCAGCAGCTCGTTCTGGCGGTCCTGGCTGAAGCTGACACCGCGCCAGGCATTGCCGATTTCGACGTTTAGGCTGAACTTATTGGCTACGTACAGCGGGAACTCCGGTATTACCGAAGCGCCGCCGGTGACAATAATACGGTCGATTTTGCTGCCCTTATAACGAGTCTGGAAGAACTTAATGGATTTTTCGATTTCGCTGGTCAGCAGATCAATAGTGCTGGTAATGGCCTGTAGCACCTGCCCTTCCAGTTTTTCCTGGCTGAGGCCGAATTTGAAGACGAACTGCTCAGCCTGTTTCTCGTCAATATTCAGGTTCTGAGCCGCCGCCCGGACGATGGTTTCAACACCGGTCGGAATACTGCGTGTCAGGTGCGGCACACCGCCCAAAACTACGACCAAGTCAGTTGATCGCCGGCCGACATCGAGCACCAATTGGGCTTCGGGGTCATTCGGCACGGCGAGGGCCCGGGCCATGGCCAGATTATCCGGCTCAAAGGCAATCACATTCAGCCCGATCGATTCCAGCATGTCGAGCCGGCCTTCCACGAACTTATTAGTCACGCTGCTGAGCAAAATCTCCTGCTTGGTCTTATCGGTCGGCGAATCGCCGAGCAGCGCCCAGTCAACCTTGGATTCGCTGAGCGGCGTTGGAATCAGCGAGTCGGCCTGGTACGTAATGGCTTTCGCGAGTTCGTTGCTCGCCATGCGTTCAACATCGGCTACGGTCGTGAAAACACGCCCCGAAGGAATACCGACGGCCACGTTGCGCGTGCCAACATTGGCCTGTTTGACTAGCTGCGCGATGCTCTGCACCAGTTTTTGCTGATCACCTTTAGATTCGCTGAGCGCGATATTACCTTCCAAAGGCACGTAGGCGTATTTGATCAGGGCTTTGGGGTTGCCGGAACGCAGCTGCACCAGCCGCACCGCGGTGCTGCCAATATCCAAGCCAAAAAAGTCAGTATTGCTGCCTAGCAGTAAGCTCATAGCGACCACCTCATCATCTGTCGCATTATAGCATAAGCGCTATGAGCGTCTAACATTGGTCGTGGTCCTGGTTGGAGTTGCGGTTGGGGCCCACCCATTTTGATAGCTGTTTCCTTTTTATGAATCCTTAGTATTGTATCACAGCACCGGTGGCAAACTAGTCTCGGCCTGGAACTTAAGCGCGCCGTGGCTGGGCAGTTGCGTGGCCGGGTTCGATAGATAGAGGTCAGGGCTAAAGTCAAAGACTTCGGCAGCGCAGGTGGTCGTGGCCAATAAGCCGCCGGCGGCATTATTGCTGCAAGTCGGTGGCAGCGGCTGATGGGCCGGCCCGCCAATCACTGGTGCAACATATTTCGATATGCACACCCAAGGTTTTCCAGCTGGGTTGACATCCTGGAATAAGCCGCCCCCGTTTGGGTCGGAAGGTTCTGTGATATTAGTGCAATACTGGGCAGCATTTGAAGGATCTCCGGGGCTAATTACAAAGCTTAGGGTACTCGCATTGCTGCAAAGATAGTTATCATCCCACCAAAAACCTGTGGTCTGATCATGCGGATATCCATAGGGCGCCACGACTGACCCCCAAGAACTAGTGCACATGGGGAGTCCTGTGTTTGTCTGCGGAGAAGGCGCACTGGGGTCTTCCGGGGCTACGGCATTCGTAGTCCAGCCTAGTGTGGCCGGGTCACCGTTTTTCACGCACAGCTGGTTGTCGCCCCAAGATGTGCTAGCAGGTTGCGGCGGACTAAATTCCCGGACAATTGTACAAGTATAACCTGACGGCACTGGATCAGCAGGACCGTATGACCATACTAATGGTGCGGTAACTCCATTAACGCCCGGCGCCGAGCCTACACCGGGTATGGGCGTGTCATTGCGCAGCGAGCCGAAGGTGCGCATCAGGTTAACCTGGTTGGCCTGGAAGGCGCCGTACACTACCAGCTGCTTCTTGCAATTATCGTAGAGGCTGTCTTTGGCCATGAACGTGAAGTGGTTGGTGGTATCGCTGCAGGTGTAGATCTTGCCCTGGTTGCCTGATCCGTCCGGTTCGGCGCTATAGGTACCGTCCAGTTCGCCGACTCCAGGATCAATATAAATGTTGCCGCCCTGCGCCGCCAGGTTGAATGACGGCACTTGGCCTGGGCTCCACGTACCGTCGCCGCCGTAAACAATACCGTTGTGGGCGGGCGCTATGTAGGCGTTGCCTGTCACGAAGATAGACACGTCCCGGCCGGCTGGAATAGATGAGCCGTTCGTAATAGTCAGGTTACCGGTGTAGGTATAGCTGCCTGGGGCCAAAGTACTGACATCGACGGTCGGACCAGGCAGCGCGCTTGAGGCAGTTTTGGCCTGCGGCGGTTGCAAGCAAGCTGTGGCACCGAAGTTGCCGCCCAAACTGGGACTGTTTTGGCCACCGCCAGTTACGTTCGTAGTATTGGAGAAGCTGAGGTTCGTTGGCGGCCCGTTCAGAGTCGGTGGCGTGTTCTGGGCACTGGCGAAACCGGTAATGCCCAGGGTCGCAAGGGCGTTAAGCTGTGTGCCCGCACCAAAAGCCTCGGGCGGATTGATGCCGCTGTTATTATTCCAACTGGCCAGTTCCCCGCCCTTGCATACACCGCCAGTGGCAAAGCCGTCTCCGGTTGAGACACTGCTGTTGTAGACCGTGGTGTAAGGCTCGTTGACGACTTTGGGACAATTAATCGATTGATTCGGCTGCCCGCCGACTAGGTCGCCGCCCGGTCCGACATAAGCCTGATTGCCTCCCACAGTATCAACCGGCACGTCAATCTCGGCGCAGTATGTGTCACCGGCCGCCAGCGGCGAACTACACACTGGGTACGTGGACTCGGGAGGTGTACTCGGCGGCTGGTAGAGATAGGTTACGCCCGCGTTAAACGGACCGCCCTTGCTAGTTGAAAACCGTGGGGCTGCGGCACTGGTCGTACCGCAGGCGCTGGTCGTATAGTACAGCTTGCTGGTCACGGGCTCGCTGACCGGCGCGCCACTCTCGGTCACATAAGTAGTATTGACTACTTGGGTCGGATTTTCAGTATCGATTGCACCAGTAGCGTCAACCAAATTAACATTGGCTGTCGGCGACAGGCTGAATGGCGCATACACATTAACTGTTATGCCGCAGGCTGACCCGGGTCCAAAAGCAAACAGGCCGGAATAGGCCGGATGGGCTATGAGTGATTTGGTATATGGGGTGGCGGAAGTCGGAGCAGGCAAATTAAATGATACCGCTTGGGCCCCCGCATACGGTACCGCACCAACATTCTGGTTGAAACTGAAATCGCCGCCATTGCCGTTTTCATCGCCATTATTAAACTGCAGTGGATGTCCGCTGATACTCGCCGGTAGATCTCCCGGTCCGGTATTATAGACAACCCCTGACACATGAATGGTACCGCCTTCTACCACCACATTGTTTGGTCCATCCCCAGTCGCACTGAGGCTACAGGCTCCGAGCGAGGCGTTATAGCAATTGATTGTTACATCGTTATAAGCCGTCGTTTGATACTTCGTCCCGGTCCAATGGCGCACGATTTCAACTACTCGCACATTCTGGCCTTGGACCGTGTAGAGCCACGTACCTCCTCCTGCGCCGTTGCGCCCCACTATAAAGAATCGCGTCCCAAGGAAATTGCTCGGTCCCGTGCCCGCGTCGCCTGAGTAGTTCGTCGTCGTCGGAGAGGCGCTGGAAGGATTGGAGCCTCCGCTCGGGACCAAAACATTATTTTGACTATCTTGTACCCAAACAAGCTCTTGGTTGCCAATACCTGGATTCGCCACGGCTACCTCTGAACACGTTGGCGGCGGCGAGTGCGGTATAGGGCATGGCGTATAGGCATTGCCCTCATCAAACGGCAGCACCACCCAAATACCGTTACCACCATAGACATTTGAAAATTGCAAATTATACGTATAATCACTTGACCAGCCGTAACCGGGCGGCGGCCCATAATACCGGCTGCCATTATTGGTAAAGCCGCCGATACTGCTGTTGGCTAGTGGGATACTATTTGAGGCGCCGGTTATTCTATTCGTGACGATCAAATCGACTCTTAGGCCTGATCCTGCCGGCTGGTTAGCACTTGGGTAGTCATCATCCCCCCACTGCAAGTGTTCACCGCCGCTCGGCGTCTGGCCGCAGGCTGGAGCAAATGGTAACGAAATGGTGTAGTTACCTGGTGGCGCGGCGCGGTATACTTGGGGGAAAATGGTGGTGTAGGAGTAATCGCCTGACTGGGTAGTAATCCGGGTGTCGGGGGAGGTCCCCGAGCTATCAACCCGTATGTAGGCACTGTGTGTCTGCGCGCCGAAGTCATCGATAGAAAGGTGGAGCACCGTGAAGTAGAGGCCGCCTTGGCCAGGAATGGCCGAAGCCGTCCAAGCGTTGGCCGGTACGTTAATCGACCAGTTATAGTTGCACCCGGGCACGGTACCGCTACTCTGCCCGCCTACTATTGGCTGGCCAAGGGTACCGCCCAAACTGTTTGGCACGATAAAGCTAGACTTAATAGCATAATTCTGACAATTGCCTTCCTGCTGAAACGCCGTGGTAAACCCAATGGTGCCGGTTAAGGTGCGAGCACCTGGGGTGTTACTGTACAGCCTAAAGTATGAATCGGGTACCTCAGCGCCACGTCCGGTGTATACGTCATTCGTGCCAGCGTTAAGGTTCACGTAGGTATCGTGGCCGCTAAACCCCAGCGGATATTTCGTTTTTGGCATCGCTGCATAGTCGGCACTCACCAGGCCGGTATGCAGAAGGGTTATACCGATAAACAATAGCAGTGCTAGAATCAGCGCGTGCTTTGGTCGCATTCGGAATAACAAGAGAGCTCCCACTTTATTGCCCTTGCGAAGCTTCCTGGTGAAGAGCTTGTATATGTAGTATCAAGCCCTCGTAGGCCTCGCCATTGTTAGGAAGTTGAGTCTTATCCTGGGCGGTCATGGGTTTTAGGATGTTCAATACTTGATTGACAGACTGGTAGGCCTGATCATTGTCGCCTACGATTAAGGCCTCTTTGGCCTCGGCCATAACGTAGTTAATGGCCTGAATCCTGGCTTTGGTCAGCTTAGAACCGCTGAGTTTGGTTTTATCGGGCGCAGCGGCGCAGGTCTTGTTCTCAGATTGCAGCTTGGCATAGGCCTGCTTGTCATTATGGTGTTGGGCCAGTTGCTGGGCATTCTGCAACACTTTATTGCAATCTACCGGTTTGACAACGATGTGACGTATAAAGAGGCCGCCGGCCACAATGACGCAAACAAATAACAGGGCTAGAAACACTGCGCGCTTGCGGCTCGGTTTTATTTTCAGCTGTCGACTCATAGCATAATTAAAGCTTACGCTTAAACTATAGGGCTAAACCTACGACTTTACAACTGACAAATTGAGATGCTAGGGTGTGACGGTTATAAGCGCCGCGCTCAGTGCAGGAATAACCAGCTCGCCGCTGGCGCTGGAAGCTTCTGCCTGAGGCTGGCCGGGTGCGGGCTGCCAGCCGCCATTGCTGACCACCGCGCTACTGCCCAATTCTACGCCGCT
>DATCFR010000148.1:0-8440 GCA_036509405.1 Saccharimonadales bacterium (SeqCode) | reverse complement strand
GTCTGGCCCGCACAGCCGCAAGGTGTTGGCCAGCGCCGCGCTGGGCACGATGATAACGATGTCGCGCTCGCGGATCTGCACACCGACAGCAGTTTGAAACTTGTCCTGGACGTACTTTTTGATGCTGCTCATCTCCGGCGGCTCGTCGAAATCCTTGCGCCCCAAAATATTGAATAGCGAATCCATAGCTTCATTATACTTGCTAAAATAAGGGGATGCCGGAGTTACCCGAGGTTGAGACAGTGCGCGCGGGTTTGAGCCGTTTGCTGCCCGGTTTAGCGGTTCGGGCCGCGGATTTTGATTGGCCGAAATCTTTCCCGAACGCCGAAGCCGATGTCCAGCAATTTTTAATTGGCGCCAAGGTCATAGCCGTAGAGCGCCGCGCCAAAGTCCTGCTGATTGAGTTATCGACCAAATACACGCTGGTGATTCATCTCAAAATGACCGGCCAGCTGGTATTCCGGAGTGCCAAGGCCAGCTTTGGGGCGGGCCACCCGAATCGCTCGCTTATAGGTGAGCTGCCGGATAAATCAACGCGCGTGACCCTTATGTTCACGGATGGCAGCCGGCTGTTTTTCAACGACCAACGCAAATTCGGCTGGATGCGGCTGCTGCCAAATGCCGAAGTGCCGCAGCTGGATTTCTTCAAAAAAGTCGGTCCCGAACCATTGGCGGCCGATTTTACCTGGCAAGCCATGCGCGGGCGCCTGGTACGCCGATCAAACACTAACATCAAGGCTGCGCTGCTGGATCAAACCGTGATTGCAGGGGTCGGTAACATTTATGCCGACGAGTCGCTGTGGGGTGCCAAAATCCATCCTGCCACACTGGTTAAGAACCTTTCGACGCGGCAGTTTCACAGCCTGTACGACGAGCTCGTCTACGTGCTCAAACTATCTATAGAAAAGGGCGGTTCAACCGACAAAAATTACGTCGATGCCGAAGGTCGCCACGGCAGCTATTTAAGTTTCGCTCGTGTTTTCCGCCGTGAGGGCCAAGCTTGCCCGCGCCATCCAGGGACACTTATTCAAAAGCTCCGCGTCGCTGGCCGCGGCACGCACATTTGCCCCCGTTGCCAGCGCCTCAAGCATTGACATACGCGTAAATTATAATATACTACCTCTAATCATGCCCGGAAGAGAGTTGGGAGAAGCAATGGTAAGGCCAGATATGCCGCAGGACCCTGATGCGAGAATATCTGATGTCAGCGAGTTAGATGATCCGGCTGTCTTTAGGACCATGCTCGCAGGCTTCAGCCCGGAGGACCAACAGATTGCTCGAGATGGACTGAGAGCTTTTACGCTCTTCGGCCGGGAATTTGACGAAGGGCCGAGGAGCATCAGCACCATTATTGATAGGCGTCTTCAGAGTCCCGATCAACCCTCTAAAGCCGAAGACTTCAGCGTTGTCGTAGCCGGACTCACAGGCCTGGTCGAGCAGCCGATTGTCGAAGTGGTGCCTAGCAAATCGACCAAGCGGCAATCTGGTGTGCCGCCTCGTGCCCGACTTGTCAGACGCGCTTTGTCTCTAAGCGTGGTAGACGATTACCGCATATTCGAAAAAGTCTTCGGATTATTTAGCGCAGAAGCTAAAGCTGCGGTCAGAGATTGGGATGCCCTCGGCGCTTACGTGATGGAGCTTTGTGAGCTTACAGCTCCTCAAAGGTGGGGTGATGTCAGCATAGCGCCGCTCACGGAGACTCCACCCACTTCGATTTTTGACATAGACGTTCCTTCCAGAACGTATCTGGAAGCCGTGTTACGCCAGAAGCACATCGTGACCGCGCTGGGCGAGGATCCTGCTCTCAAGGATAAAATAGAAGACCCTGACCAACTTCGAGAGGAGCTGAGCGAAGAGGCGATAGCCATCGGCAATATTTTGCTTAATGCCCGTGCGCCAGTGGACAAAGCTCAGATCGCGGCTATTACTGGCCTGACGGCTGAAGAGATAAGCCGGGCATTGGACGGCGCGCTTAGCAGCTGGTTAAGAGACGCGAAAACGCTCAAATTGTCCACGATTGCTGACCCTGAGCTGCAAACGGATAGATATAGCATAGTGGACCCTACAAAAAAGAAGCGGCCAGCAATTCGTAAGGGTAAAGCCGCCCAAGAGAGACGCACCCAAGTAGAAGTGAGGGTTCTGAAAGGCTGTCGTGATTTCTTTAACATTTTGCTAGCAAACTGCGACCAAGAAGGCGTGCATCAAGGTGAAGGTCTTGCTAAGCAATACAGAGAAGCATTGGGCTGGTCAAAGGGTCAGTGGGGCAACTATAAAAAGCTGTTGAGAGACCGGGGCTATATAAAAACAGAGAACTCAACCAGTGGGCGCAAGCGCGTCACCAAAATAACTGTGCTCCTCGAAGCAGTCGATCGGGACATTGCTGAGGGCAAATTATTACCTCTCTCTGCCGAGCATCCGACCGCCGCTCAAACATTGGCGGCCAGGTGGCAGGATAGCCCCGACACACTAGACCAGCTTGCGTAGCAAGCTGACCACCTCTTTGGAGGAGGGCAGGCGGTATTGCGCCTGTGTGCGGCCGCGGCCGACTTTGATGCCGTAAGCGGTCGGCGGCAGTACCGCGAATAGTGTTTCGTCGGTGAGGTCATCGCCGATGGCCAGCACGAAATCATAACGATGCTTGAGCCAGCGCTGGGCTGCTTCGGCTTTGCTGACACGCGGGTTTTTGACCTCTAGCACCTTATTACCCTGCAGCAGTTCCAGACCGAATTTCTTCAGATCCGGACGCAGCATGCGCTTGATGATCACGCCATATTTTTGGGCGTAGTAGGGGGAGGCGGCGCGGTAGTGCCAGACCAGCGAGTGGGGCTTGATCTCGACCCGGGCGCCAGGTGCCAGGGCAGCGTATTTCTCAAGCACCGGCTGCACTGATTTTTTCCAATTGGTATCAACTTTTTCGATGGTCTGCCAGCTTTTGGCGCCGCTACGCTTGACCATGGCGCCGTGCTCGGCCACTAGGTTGAGCGGCAGATTACCAAACCACTTCTCGAGTTCGGCGGCGCTGCGGCCGCTGATCAGCACCACATCGGTGGTTTTATCGACGCTCAGGGTTTCCAGCATATTCAATAGGCTTTTAGATGGTCCGGCCGTCTTGTAATCTTCGGTGAACGGCACCAGGCTGCCGTCATAGTCCAGCAGCAGCAGGTGCTTTTTGGCCTGGCGCCAGTCATTGAGCAGGCGAAGCTCAAACCTGCCTTTTAAAGTGCGGACGATAATTGGCGTGCCAGGCAGCGGCTGCTGGAGGGTGGCCACAAAATCGCCGGCCCATTCCTGCACCGTATTAGTAGCCAGCTGCTGCTGCATGCGGCGCAAACGCCGACGCAGCTCGCGCTTGCGCATGGTCAGGGCTTCTTGCAGGGCAGTAACCAACGTTTCAGGCTGCTTGGGATTGACCAGCAGGGCATCTTGAAGTTCTTCAGCGGCGCCGGCGGTTTCGCTGAGAATTAGCACGCCGGCCCGGTGTTTGCTGGCTACGAACTCCTTGGCCGCCAAGTTCATGCCGTCGCGCAGCGGCGCAATAAAGGCCACGTCGGCGATCTGAAACAGGGCAGTGACTTCCTCGAACGGCTGCAGCACGTTCATGTAATTAATCGGCTGCCATTTGGGTGTGCCGTAGGTGGTGTTGATTTCGCCGACCAGGGTGTCCAGCCGAGCGGCCAGGCGGCGGTAGGCCGGAATGTCGGTGCGCGAAGGCGCGGCTACCATGCTAAAGACCACTTTGCCCTGCAGCCGCGGGTTGCGCTCCAACAGCGTGGCATAGGCTTTGAGCCGTTCTACCAGGCCCTTGCTGGGGTCCAGCCGGTCGACAGCCACGATGACTTTCAGACCCTTGTAACGCTTGCGATAGCGCCGGACGGCCTCTTTGACGGGCTTGGTTTTGGTGGCGGAGGCGTACCTTTCGTAATCAATGCCCATCGGGAAATCGGCGACCCGGACCATGCGGTTGCCGACCACCGGTTCACTGTCATTAATGATTTCTATTTTGACGGCCCGGCAATTATCTAGGAAGTTCACCACGTAACCGGGCGTATGGAAACCGATCAAGTCGGCGCCGAGCACGCCGTTCAGCAGTTTTTTATGCTCCGGCACGCGACTGAAGTTTTTAACGTCCGGGAAAGGGATGTGCAAGAAAAAGCCGCTAATCACGTCGGCCTTTTCGGCCCGTAGCATTTCCGGCACCAGCATAAGTTGGTAATCGTGCACCCAGACCCGGACATTCTTTTCAGCCAAATTAACGACCGCTTGTACGTACTGGTGATTGACCTCGCGGTAGGCGCGCCACCAGCGCTGGCGCTTCGCGGCGGCGACGGTTTGGCGGCTCAAATTGTGAAACAGCGGCCACAACACCGCGTTGCTGTAGCCATTATAAAAGTCGTCAATTTGGCGCTGGCTCAAGAAAATTGGGTAACAGTTGTGTTTTGCCAGCTCGGCGACGACATTGTCGCGGTCTTTGGCGCTTAATTCGTCGCTGGCAATGCCGGGCCAGCCAATCCAGCGGCTCTGGCGGTCATTAACATAGGCCGACAAGCCCGTGGCCAACCCCCCGGCACTGCGGTAAAAAACCAGCTGGCCGTCTTCTTTTTTGACGCTGATCGGCAGTCGATTTGAAACAATAATAACTTGTGACATAAGATAGGAACTCCCTCAGCATAACAGATTACACCAGATGAGAGTGTATCTATTGTTACAATAATGGCATGATCATTACCCTTGCAGGCGAGAATAGCTTTGCTCGGCAGCGTGAGCTGCAGCAGCTGGTTGACGCCTTCGTTGCCAAGCATGGCGACCTGGCGCTCGAGCGGCTGGACGGCGAAGAGGCTGATTTTGCCCGTTTGCACGCGGCCTTAACTGGCCTGGCGCTGTTCGCGGACGAAAAATTAGTCGTGTTGCGCAGCCCGGGCAGCAACAAGCAATTTAATGAAAAGTTTGAACAACTTTTAGGTGAAATTCCCGAAACCACCGATGTAATTCTAATCGAACCCAAGCTGGATAAGCGCACCGCATACTACAAGTTATTAAAATCCAAAACCGATTTCCGGGACTTTCCGGAGCCGGATCAGAACGGCCTAGCCCGCTGGCTGGCCGAGGCCGCCAAAGCCCAGGGCGCTTCGCTCAGTTCGGCCGACGCCCGCTATTTAGTGGAACGCGTGGGCAGCAATCAGCAGCTGCTTGCTAGCGAGCTAGATAAGCTGATTCTCTACGACCCCAAAATTTCACGCCAAACCATCGAACTGCTCACCGAAGCGGCGCCCCAAAGCACCATCTTTCAGCTGCTGGAAGCAGCTTTTGCCGGCAACGCCAAGCGTACGCTTGCGCTCTACGCCGAGCAGCGGGCACTCAAGGTCGAGCCGCCGCAAATTATCGCCATGTTGACCTGGCAGCTGCATGTGCTGGCCATTATTAAGACGGCCGGCGACCGCTCGGGCGACACCATCGCCAAAGAAGCCAAAATCAATCCCTTCGTAATCCGCAAGAGCCAGGGCATTGCCCGCCAACTCTCTCTGACCGAACTCAAAGCGCTGGTCAAAAAGCTGCAAAAAATCGACGTCGCCAGCAAGCGCACCAACATCGACCCCGACGAGGCCTTGCAGCACTACCTGCTTTCCCTGAGTAACTAGCCTTGTAATTTATCGTTCAATGTGCTATGATTAGCATCAGTTAACAAACAATAACATGCCCGAAAAAGTCGAAAAAATAGTCATTCCCGACGACGAAGTTTCGCCGAGCAACTCACCCCGCTATGACAGGGTTCTGCATTTTTTTAGAGGTGAACCTTGGCAGGGGGACGGGCATGGCAATTATACCTATAGCGTTCCGGACATACCGCACGTGCATCAAGCTTACGTCGAACAAACTGGTGCCGGAGGTCGAACAGTCAGATCTTTACAGCCCGAGACTCTCCTGGTCGCGCACGGACTGCGTGCTTCCGATGGGCGCTGGACTTTCAAGGATGGGCGGGAGGTCAGCGACTTCATCGAGCAATACAATATGAATAACCCGGCTGCTCCAATTGATGTTGCGGCTGTTTGCAATCCGACGGCGATACAGCACGCTAGAACTGACCATGCGGTCGGTACTTCAGTGGGTGTCAGTGGCTATAGAGAAGGAGAATCAACGATAGTGCGTATGAATTTGGACGACCCAGCGACAGCCGTGTCTATTTCTTCTTAGCTGCTGGCTTTTTGGCAGCGGGCTTCTTGGCAGCGGCTTTTTTAGCGGCTGGGGCAGCCTTGCTAGCGGCCTTGCCGGGCTTCACGCCGGCGGCCTTGGCTTTGGCGGCAGCGCGCTTTTTGAGGCGGGCGGCTTTATTCTTGTGAATCACACCTTTTTTGGCGGCTTTATCGAGAGTGCTGGCAACGCTGCCGTGCGACTTGGCCGAAGGAGTTTTGGCGAATAATTTCAGCGCGGTCTTGAGGTCGCGCTTGGTCTTGGAATTGCGAACGGCGGCTTTGCGGGCGGTGCGGACGCGCTTCTTGGCTGATTTAATGATGGGCATATTGCAAGAAACTATAACAGATGACCCACTCTTTTGTAAAGGAGTAAACACATTGTCCACGCCACGCTCTACAAAAAGTTGGACAAGCATAGGCGTTTTATGATAGTCTGACACTGTAAATACTCTGAAACAAAAAATCGGAAATATAGCTCATGGATGATGCCGAGCAACAGCTTATCGAACGGCTCAAAAGCGCCAATAATGTCTTGGTGACGGTGAGTCGCAACCCTTCGGTCGACCAGTTGGCCAGCTGTATCGGCCTGACACTGTTTTTAAACAAGCAGGGTAAGCACGCCGCGGCCGTCTTCAGCGGCCAGGTGCCCTCGACGCTGGAGTTCCTGCAGCCCGACGAGACCATCGAGAAAAACACCGATTCGCTGCGCGATTTCATCATTGCCCTTGATAAGTCCAAGGCCGACAAGCTGCGCTACAAAGTCGAAGACAATGTCGTACGCATCTTCATAACACCGTACAAAACCTCGATTAGCCAGGATGATCTGGAATTTAGCGAAGGCGATTTTAACGTTGACGTCGTGGTTGCGCTGGGCGTTCGCCAACAGGAAGATCTGGACGAAGCCATCGTGGCCCACGGCCGGATTTTGCACGATGCCACGGTCGCCAGCCTGAACACCGCGCCGGACGGCGGCCTGGGCAGCATCAACTGGTACGATCCGCAGTCCAGCAGCCTCAGCGAGCTGGTCACTTATCTGGTAGAAGCACTGGACCCGGAGCAACTGGACAACCAGATAGCCACGGCGCTCCTCACCGGTATTGTTTCCGAGACCGAACGCTTTAGCAACGACAAAACCAGTTCGCAGACCATGAGTGCCAGCGCCGCCCTGATGTCCGCCGGCGCCAACCAGCAGCTGGTCGCCAGCAAGCTGGAAGAGGGCGCCAAGCTTCCGCCGGCCGCACCGGAAGCCGGCGATTATAAAGGTCCGGCTGACGACACGCCAGATGATGGCACCTTGCAGATTGATCACACCAGCGAACCGCCGTCTGAGCAACCCGGGCCGGGGAATACCTCTGCGGATACCCCTGAGCCTGAGCCCGAGGCCGAGCCTGCCGACAAATCCAAAAACAGCGAACCGCCGGAACCACCTACTCCTGAACCGACCGAGCAACCGTCTAATCTTTCGCACGGCGCCAAGCTGCTAACTAGTCCGCCTAGTCTGGGCGGTACCCTGACGGCCAACACCCAGGAAGAAGCACTTGACCCGACCAGCGATCCGTTCAGTCTTCCGAGTGCCGAGCCGCCCCAAATGCTTGACCGCAAGCCGGCCATGGCCACGACCGCGTCCACTCCGTCGCCAGCACCGCTGCCGGAACCCGTTGCAGCGCCAGCCCCCGCGTCGGTACCAACGCCAACACCCGTGCCCGAACCGCCGCTGCCTTCGCCTTTGTCGTCCGCGCCCACCCCGGATCCCCTGTCAGCTTCGCTTACGCCCGCGGCGGATGATCCGCTCAATCCAAGTCCAGACCCTCTGAAACTGGATGATAAAGACGATCAAACGCTCACTCAGCTTGAGCAATCGGTGGACAGCCCGCATGTTCAAGAAGAAAGTGTCGATACCGCCCGCGACGAGGTTAGTAAAGCCCTAATGGACGGTTCGACCGAAGAAGATGATCCTATCGAGGGGCTCAACGCCCAGCCTCTTGGTGGCAATTTGCACGATGACTCGAGCGCACCATCTTCAACGCCGCAAGTCACCGATCCCACAGCGCCTCCACCCGTGCCGCCGCCGATTCCGTTCCAGTTTGGCAACAGTGCGCCGCACGAATAGATTCTCTGGCATCGGCTTTGAGGTACACTTTAGTCTATGCAGGGCATACTTTTAGTCGATAAACCGGCCGGTTGGACCAGTTTTGATGTGGTGAACTACGTGCGCAAGCAGGTCGCCGCCGCCGAAGGCAAGAAGCCGAAAA
>DATCFR010000147.1:0-4886 GCA_036509405.1 Saccharimonadales bacterium (SeqCode) | reverse complement strand
CCGTCATTGAGCGCCGGACTGCCAACGTAATTTTGCTCGCGGTTGGTGCCGAAGTAGGTCTCGGGCGTCTGATTTTGCCCGATCGGCACATTCGACGTCGGCGTTTGCAGTGGCCGAGTTACCCCGAGCAGGGTTTGAATGGCCTTCTCGGTTTTGTCATAATCGCCTTCGCCGAGGCTGACGTAGCGAATGTTGCCCTGCTTGTCGATCAGGTAATCGGCCGGCCAGGAATCATTGTTGTAGGCGTTCCAACTATCATAATTATTATCGAGCGCCACCGGATAGGTGATGCCATCTTTTTTAACGGCGGCGGCCACGTTGTCGGGATTATGCTCGAAGGCGAACTCCGGCGTGTTGACGCCGACCACCACCAGCCCCTGCTTTTCGTACGTCTGATACCACTTCTCGACGTAGGGAATACTGCGAATGCAGTTAATACACGAGTAGGTCCAGAAATCCACCAGCACGACTTTGCCCTGCTCCTGTGCCAGCGTTAGCGGCGGGCTGTTGATCCAGTTGGTCAAACCGGCAAATTCCGGCGCTGGCGTCGACTGAACATTCAAGACATCACTGTTGGAGACCGCGCTGCTGATGTTATGCAGCAAAGATGATTTGTTCTGCTTGGCCAGCAGCACGCGTTCGATTTTGGTCTCGTCAAACGGCAAGTGGTTCGCCACCCAGGTCTCGACGCTAATTTCGTGCCCACTGATAATAACCAGGCCGATCAGCACGAACAGTACGCCGATGATGCGGCGAAATAGGCTGTGCGTATCCAGCGCCCACCCGTAACGCGAAATGTACTTGCGCCCGACCAATGACACGCCCAGCAGCGTGAGCACCAGGCCAAGGCTGTAAGTTATTAAGTAAATCAACCCGCTCAGAAAACTGTGCGGCAATACCGACGCCAAAATGAAGGCGTAGGTCGGGCTGCAACTGGCGAAGACTGGGCCCAAAGCCAAGCCAACCAAAATCGGACCGGCATATTTGTCTTTATTGCGTTCGCCCCTGCCTAGAAAGCGCTGCGAAGCGGCTTGCCAGTTGAGCCATATCACCAGCCGCTCCCACGCTTCAGGCCAGACCGATACCAAACCCAAGGCGATGACCAACGCGCCGGACAGATCGGTCAGCACACTCGGCGACAAGTTAATTAAAACAGTGCTGACTTTGAGTAGCAGCGTGAAAGCGATAATGGAAACGGCTAATGAGGCGGCAATAACGTACGGCCGGGCCTTGTCTTTAACGGTGGCGCCGACCGAACCGCCGATGATAACCGGCAACACCGGCAGCACGCACGGCGCTAGAATGGTTAAGATACCAGCCACGAAGCTGATAAGGAGCAGTAGCATATTCGCTTATTATACGCGCCGCAATACGTTACTATGAGTCTAGTATGTCCAAATCAGCTTCTTCACGGCAGTCCTCGCCCAACCAAGAGCAGTGGAGCGTCATTGCCGCCTGGTCGCTGGCCGCGATTGTCTCGACGCTGGCAATTATCGTGTGGGGGCAATATTACCAATGGCATATCTGGCCAATCAGTTCGTATCAGCTGTTCCCTGTTTTAGGCCTGCTGGCTTTCAGCATTATGTGGTCGCATTACATGGCGGTCGCCCTGCGCACTTACCTGCAGCTAGACGCCAAGGTATTAGCCAGCTATTTCCGGCTGACTGGCTACGCCGTGCTGGTACTGATATGCCTGCATCCGGGCATCTTGATTTATCAGCGTTTCCGCGACGGCTACGGTTTACCGCCGCACAGCTATGAAAGCTATGTCGCACCGGGGTTGGGCTGGGTCACTCTGATTGGTACTGCCAGTCTACTGGTCTTCCTAGCATTTGAGCTCCGCCGCGTGTATGGCCAGCGTTCCTGGTGGCACTATGTGGCTGACTTGAGCGACGCGGCCATGCTGGCCATTCTGTACCACGGTCTACGCCTAGGCAGCTACTTACAGCGCGGCTGGTTCCGCGGCGTCTGGGCATTTTATTTCGTCACCCTCGTAGCGGCCCTGGCCTACAAATATATAAGACGATACCAACGCACCAGTCTTAGGCATCACCCCAATACGTGAAAAACACATCTTACGTTTTTCACTCCACCTGGAAGCTGGCGGCGCCTAAAGCGGCGGTGTGGCAAGCACTGGCCGCCCAGCCCTTTTCCTGGGATGCATGGTGGCCTCAGCTGAGCGACGTCCGCGACATGCGCTACATCAAGGGCTTGAGCGGCACCAGCTTTAGCTGCACCTGGTGGGCGCCCACCGGCTACCGCCTTAAAAGTGATGTCGCCATTGGTAAAGTGGTCTCGGACCAGGAGGTCATCTTGCATGCCGACGGCGATTTGCGCGGCAGTGTCAGCTGCCGACTCAGCGAAAGCAATGGCCAGACCAAAATCGACATCGACTGGCGGGTCGAAACCACCAAACCCTGGATGAACCGCCTAGCTTTTGCATTGCGCCCCATCTTTGTGTGGAGCCACCATGCCGTCATGCGCAGCGGCGAACGCGGCCTGCACCGCCACCTGGCCGCCAAGCCGGTTGCGTAACACGCATTTATGCGTTACATTGACATACAGAAAGATTATGACAGAGCAACTACGTAGACCAGGCACGAACGAACCCAAACGATGGCCCAACGAGTTCGTAGGTGGCCACCATACTTTTAGGTTTGGCTGGGCCATTTTCTTAAAGAAAGCCCTCCGAGGCTCCCCTCTAGCTGAAAGTCCAGCTGTCTCTAAGGGTGTGGTGGCAGTAGCGATTGGCGAGCACGCAGAAGACAGGGAAGTTATACCGCTCAGTGACCCGCCGCCGAAAAAGGACGAAATTGCTAAAGCGCTGGGCTATTTCGCAAGCGGCGTTTCCGCCACCCCCTTCCCTGACGACAACAAGATCTTCAAAGAACCCTTCGATACACTGCAAACCTCGCCTGGTATAAGACGGATTGATATTGTAGTCATCGGATTAGCCGGCGACCATGGCGAAAATATCGTGGCGCACTCGGGCCCGACAAAGCGCGAAGATTTGGTTGCACCACTCAGCACTCTAGCAGATCGCTTATGGATAGAGTCCGGCTTGGAAATTCCGGCCTAAGATGCTGCTTCGCCGGCGGTGATGTTGACCATCCAGTCGACGCCGTACTTGTCGGTTACGGAGCCAAAAATATCACCCCAGAATTCTTTTTTAAGCTCCATAAAGACCTTGCCGCCTTTGCTGAGCTTGCCGAATATTTCGCGTAGGCGGGGTTCGTCGCTGCCGCCAAGCGCTAGGCTGACTTTGGCGGCCACTGGGCTAGCCTTGGCCGTGTCGCTAGCCATAAGTTTAATATCGCCGCCTTCCAGGCGGGCATGCATGATGTTGTTTGCGCCGTTTTCTTCGTTTGCAGCTTTGACATCACCGTACGTTTGGACCGTGAGTTCGCCACCAAAAATATCCTTGTAAAATTCCATAGCTTCGCGGCAGTTGCCTTTGAAGTACAGATACACATCCAAGGTGATATCACTCATGAGGCCTCCTTAATGACTTCATTTTCGCACATCTCCCTGACTCCGTAAAACTGTTCTACCGCTGCTCGACCAGCTTGGCCAGGCGTTCGATGCCGGCGCTCGCGCCCTTTTCCATGCCGGAGCCGACCATGCCTTCTAGATCGGCCAGGTTTTTGTACTTGGAAACAGTGGTCATTAGAGTTTTGCCATCAGCTTGCGGCTCTAGCGTGACTGATTCGGTCATAACATGGCCGGCCCAGGGCTCGTATTCGAAGGTGCGCGTGAGTTTGTGCGGCTCGTCGATTTCTATGAATTCGCCCCGAAAGGCGTGCTCTTTGCCATCGCCCTGGCCTCTATCTATGAAGCGCCAAGCGCCGCCGACCCGCATGTCCAGCTTATCGATTTCGGTGTTGAGCCACCATTGGACGATCTGATCCGGCTCGGTATAAGCCCGCCACAGCCGCTCCGGTGTGGCGTCAAACAGACGCGTTATTCTGACTTCTAGTTTTTCCTTATCGACTTCGAAATTAGTTTTTGACATATTGCCTCCTTATTAATTACTTTGACCGCTCTAAATAATCTTCCAGCGAATCCAGCCGCTCTTCCAGCAGTTGACGATATGATTCCAGATAATCGGTGGCGCTGGTCAGAGCTTCCGGCGATAGGCGAACCAGCTGCTGCTTGCCGCGCCGACGCTTAATGACCAGCTTGGCCTTCTCCAATATCTTGAGATGCTTGGACACTGCCGCAAATGTTAAATCGTAATGAGCAGCGATTTCGCCAATTGACAGCTCGCGGGGACCAACCTGGCGCAAGATGTCGCGGCGGGTCGGGTCGGCCAGCGAACCAAATATCGAATCTAACTGTAATGTATATTCAACCATCTAGTTGAATGATAGCGCAGCGGGGCAGGGAGGTCAAGTTTTATCTTAGCTTCTAGCAGCGCGCTGTTTTTCGCGCAAGCCATTGAGCAGAGGCCGCACGTAACCCTGAGCTGCCTCAAGGGCTGCCGGTTCCATACGGCGTATATCCGCGGCAGGATACTGCCCTTCCAGTAACTTAGCCAGTGACGGGCGCCCAAGCGCATGAGCTAGACGCACATACTCCTCTACCATATTAATTACCGTTTCCGGGCTCCCCGCCGTCTTCTCTTCACCCTTATCACTTTTTGTAGAAGCACGTGCAGTTTCTGAGTTCCCTGAGTATATCCTCGAGTTAGGCAATTTAAAAGTACGCGGCTTAAGCACCTCCAGCGCTTTCGGCTTGAGCGAATATTGACCGTCGCCGGTGGCCTCAATATAGCCTTCTTTTAACGCCTCTTTAATAACTTCCTCAACATCTTCGGGTAATAAAATTTCCTTCTGAGCCCAACCTTTATTAACAATGGTCGTTAAAAGTTCTTGACGATCCTCTTG
>DATCFR010000146.1:0-8232 GCA_036509405.1 Saccharimonadales bacterium (SeqCode) | reverse complement strand
TGAACAGGAAGAGCAAGGACCCTGGTATAATCACGGAATAAATAAGCCCGAACGGCAAGCTCAACCATACCCCACATGCCCATGCTACGAGCCCTGACAGTACTAGAAGTAAGCCAGTGCTCTGTACTGTACGATTCTTATTCATTGTCATCATAAGGGTCTTTCTAAGGTTGCCTCATATAACTCTTCAAACTCAGCTGCCACCCTTTTCCACCCGTAGAGCTTACTCAAAAGCCTGGCATGCTCAGTAAGCTTTTTATAGGTTTTTGAGTCGTTCCTGAGTTTTAGGAGCTTATTCTGCAAGCTGACACTATCATTTAGGGTCACGATTAAGCCGTTCTTATTGTCGGTAATAATCTCCCGACTGCCAGGAACGTCAGTCACAACCGGCAATAGACCCATCGCCATAGCCTCCAGCAGCACTAGTGGCATACCTTCATGCAATGACGGTAGAACAAAAATGTCCGATTGGGCGTAAAAATTAACTACTTCTTTACCGTCTGCTCTGCCAGTAAAGTGGACATTCTTTAATTCCATATCTTTGGCAAATTGTTCAAGTTCAGGTCTCAGTTCTCCATCCCCGACTATGAATACTTCGAATCTTTCTGAGACCCCCACTAAAGCCTGGAGTAGCTGTATGACATTTTTTTGTGGGCTCAAACGCCCAACAAATAAAATTCTGGGCCGCGCATGCAGAGTCCGAGTGCCCTTATAAAAAAAGTCTTCACGAACACCATTAGGTATGATACTAACTCGGTCTTCTCTGACTTGGTATTTTTGCTGGACAAGTTGGGATTGGGCTTCAGAAAATACTACTACTCTACTTGCTGAACGTAACGTGCGTGGCAACAAAAATTTTTTATAGGCTTTAAAAATGAACCCAAATTTACCGGAAGGCGCAACATCCAAGTGAAAATGAGCTACCATGGGTGCCCGTTTTATTTTCGCCGCGATTAAGGTTGTTTCGGGTATGAAGGCTTGGGCAACATGCACGTGGTAGATATCAAAGCGCGGCACTCTTAGCAATCGATACAGTAATGACGGAATAATGACTAGCCCTGCAACCCGAGTGCTTCTCAGCCTCAATATCTTTAGGCCCTTTTGCTTTTGATCCTTATAATTGGACGTCCATCTATAGTCAGAGGTGAAAATGGTTACGGCGCAACCATCTGCTACAAGCTGATTAGAGAGTTCATGCATAACCGACTCTAACCCCCCGAGGCTAGGCTTGTAGAGAGCAGCTATCTGGGCGATCCTCATAACAATGCTTTCTTGGCAGCAGAAATATAGCCACCTGCTGCCACAGATACATCAGCAACAGCAAAGTTTCTGGCGTTAAATTTTTGAATGCGCCTCAGCGTCACTTGATCATTGATCATAGTTTCCATGTCAGTTTGAAGTTTAAGAATATCAGTTGACTTAAATACCTTGCCAACGTTTTTGTCTATAATTTCTTTCGCTACTGCAGCATCTGAACAAATAATCGCCAATCCATAGTAGATAGCCTCATTTATAACAAGTCCCCATACGTCCAACAGGGTTGGTAACACAAAAATATCTGCGCTGGCATAAAGATTAGCCTTCGCTTCACCTTCTACGTAACCAGTAAAACTAATTCGATCGTCTTTTTTAGCTTGTTTTTTGAGCGTTGCTTCCATTGGCCCTATACCGGCAATAATGAGTCGTGCCTCAGAATTAGTAAGCCGCTGAAACGCTTCAATAAGATAGTTAACTCCTTTTCGCTCATTTAAATATCCAAGATATAGAAATGTCCGACCTGTACGCTTCATTTTGCGTGTTGGGCTGGGTAAGAGCTTGCTCGGCATAATTTGCTGGGTGCGAGAGATAGAATTTCGAGCAACGCCTTTATCTTCAAGAAAAGCTTGTGCTTCTTGGCTGAATGCCAAGAAATGGTCAGCCAGTGAAAAACATAACCTTCTATATAGCATCACGATCCAGCTAATCATACCTCTAAGCAACTTATGCGGCTGACTTTTGGTGTATGCAAGTGTGGGGAAGAAGTGAATGTTCTCGTCCGTAACCAGAGACCACACTAGGATCTTTCTTGACCGTAATTTCGCAAGAATAAAGCCTAAGATCGCAGTAGGCGCAATATCTGGATCACTATTTGCCATAATGACATTGAACTTACTGTTGATTAAAGCAGAAAGGGCATTGGTGTTGAAGATAACAGGGCCTACAGAAAAGCCTTTTAAAATTTTATACTTAAAGGTGTACTCGGATAAATCGTAGGTCCATACACGATCTTTGGTAATTGGTTTACAGAATAATACAGTAAGGTCTACTTCTTTACTCACTGCTTCATAAACCGGCAACCGATACGGAGAAATGATGTTATGAACAAGGCACACTTTTGGCATGACGGCTCTCTTAAATATATCCATGGTCTTATTAACTTGAACACTCCAGTCATAATTATCATGTACGCGCTTGGCGCCCGCACTGCCATAGGCTTCTAGCTTTGCTGGATTACTGAGGAGGTTTATGATTTTCATACTAAGGTCTGTCACCGAACCTGGTCTGGCAAGTTCACCAGTTACACCGTTTTTAATTGCAAATGGTATCCCGCCAATTTTTGACCCTACTGCAGGAATACCGCACGCAGCGGCTTCAATAATAACCATACCAAAGCCTTCAGAAGCTGTAGTGGAGGGCAGTACTAGCAGATCAGCACCAGCATAATATTGGGGCAGGTCGTTATCAGACACAAAACCCGTGAACGAAACATTGCTTGATATTCCCAATGCGTTTGCAAGCGTTTTATAACTGTCGACTGCATCTCCTTTGCCAACAGCCACTAGCTGAACATTAGAAATCTCTTTCTTTGTCTTAGCAACGGCCTTCAATAATACGTCAACTCCCTTATGCCTATTTGTACTGTCCATGCTCCCCACGAATAAGACTATTTTTTTGGCGGGATACATGTTTTTAAGCCACTCCTTATTTGCCTGTGTGTTGAAATGTCTAGTTTCAACCCCTGGCTCGACAGTATATAGCTTCTCTTTGTGCTTCAAGAGGTAAGGTGAGATATTCGCGTAATATTCAGAAGTGACGACGATTTTATCGGCTTTGCGCATAGTTTTGTTCAGTAACAGAATATAGAATAGCTTGGCCGTATATTTACCAATACCATGGGGCTTCACCAGGTCATTGTGGTAAGTCAAGACTGTGGGAATCTGTCCGGAAACACGGAGTGCTATGTCAGCAATGTAAGGTACAGGCGTATGGGCATTTATGACATCCGGCTGCTCATCTTTAATAATTTTTTTAAGCCTTGATCGCCACGTCAAGCCAATAGGCGTATTGGAGATCCTAAAGTCTGCGGGCAGACGAATAACACGTAAGCCCTCGGAACTATCCTCAATATACTCTTTGGTCTCGTGGTTTGACGTTACAATAAGTACATCATGCCCCCTCTTCTTGAGGCCCTTTGCGATATTAAATACATAATTCTCAAGGCCGCCAACTTTGGGATAAAAGTAGGGCGTAACAATCATTATTTTCATGAAGCATAAATCCCAGCCAACTCATGTGAGAGATTATCCCAGTCGTATGCCTTCACAAAATTGAGGGTTGTGCGCTCGAGGCTTTTGAGTTCTTTAAGCGCCTTCTGGAGCGACATGGTTAAACCCTCCACGGTAGGCTCAAAAATATAGCCGTTGACGCCGTCATGAACCAGGTCTTTGGCGGCATTGGCGGCAAAGTTAGCCGTCAGAACAGGGGTGCCGCTGGCATTGGCCTCGATGGCCACCACCCCAAAGCCTTCACGCTTGGATGGCAAGACAAAGAGCTTAGAAGCTTTCATGTGCGCATACACGTCGTCGCTCTCGTCCAGAAAGCCCAGCCACTCAATCTGGTCGGCAACGCCAAGCTTTTTGGCCAGGCGTTGCAGCTTTGACTTGGCCGGACCTTTGCCGATAATAGTGCAGCTGAGAAGTGTGCCTTGCTGCTTGAGGGCCGCTAGCGATTCAATAATGAGGTGTAGATTCTTGAAGTCCATCAGCCGGCCGGCGTATAACAAGTCGGCTTTGCTTTGCGCCGGCTTAAGGGCTGCGATAGCGTCCATGGCCACGCCGTTGACCAGAATCGTGCTGTGCTCGACGCCCAGCTCTTGGCGCAGCAGCTCAGCCGTGTGGGGACTGTTGGCAATAATGTGATCCGGCAGCTTGGCGGCCAGCCGTTCGACCCAGTAGCCCACAAAGCCCAGCTTGCCCAAGTATTCGCGCCAATACTGCCTGCCCCAGACTTCATGCCAGGTGGCAAAAAGCGGTTTGCGCTTAATAAGCGCGGCCAGCTTGGCCGGAAACAATGAAAAATAAGGGAAGCCGCAGCAATCAATCGTATCAAAGTCGGCAAACAGCAGTTTGAAGCTGCTCAGGCCGAATATAAGCGCCTGGCCGATAGAGCGGCGGCCGGACTTGGTATAGAGCGGCCGGGCCTTGCACAGGCCGTGCAGAATGATGCCGTCGCGCTCGATTACCTTGGGGCCCTCCCACAACTTCATGCCATACCAGTGCACTTCGTAGCCGCTGGCCGCTAAACGGGTGCCAAATTCATAAAAGCGGCGTTCGCCGCCGCCTTTTATGTAGGGGTAAATTGCGTCATAGACCAACGCAATTTTAAGCTTTTTCACTGCGCAGTCGCCGTCTCCCACTCTTTACTACTGTTAGTCTTCTCAAAAGCGGTTTGCTCGCGGAATTCCGGAGAGTGCCACTCGCGCTCGACCTTTTTAAGGTCTACTTTGGCAGTGCGCAGGCCCAGTTGGATTCGCTTGGTCATTAAATGCATGATGTTGCCAAGACCGTCGCTGATGGTGTTGAGCTTGACCTCGCCGGCCCGGGCACGGTAATCGATCGGGATTTCGGCGCACTTGAAGCCGCGGGCGTGGGCTTCGATTTTCAGTTCCTGACTAAAGGGCATGCCCGAGGAGCGCACATCCAAGTGCGGCCAAATCTGGCGCTTAAAAACCCACATGCCGGACTGCGAATCTTTATAAGGCCAGCCAAAGAGCACCTTAGTGCCCAAGCTCAATAGATAGTTACCAAAAACGTGCGAACCCTCCATGACTTCTTTGCGCAGGGTGGTCAGGCGGTCGGTGTTAATAAAGTCCAAATTCTCTTTTTCCAGCTTGCGGATGGCGTCCGGCAAAATGGAGAAGGGGTAAGTTAAATCGGCGTCGCCGGTAGCGATAATGTGGCCGTGCGCGTTGGCAAAGCCGGCTTTATACGCGTTGCCGTAGCCGCGAATCGGCTGGGTGATGACGCGGGCGCCATGGCTGCGGGCAATGGTAGGGGTCTTGTCGTGCGAGCCATTATCAATCACCAATACCTCGACGTTATACCCCATACTTTTGAGTTCTTTGATTGGTATTTCTTTGAGCACCGGTCCGATGCCTTTTTCTTCATTCAGTGCTGGTATGACCACTGAAAGGGTTTTCATGCGCCACTCCTTTCCATTAAGTAATCAATGGACTCATGAACATTCACAAGCTCTACTCCTACTTTAACATTCTGTCCAATATCGTTTGTAGGAATACTCACAGCAGTTTTGTGATATGCATTCTGTGACAGCGTGAAGGCGCCGGTCGCCAGCGTCTGGGACTGCTTGCCGTCTTGGCTAGACTCGGTAATCTTATACCGATACGTGGTGGTCTGGTATTCCAGGTTATGGGTGGTAAAACTGACGGTTTGATTCTGGCCCGGGATATAGTGCTGGGGCAGGGAATTTGGGTTGGTGAAGTAGAGCTCGGTCAGTTTTTCCGGTTCGGGCAGCAGCTTCCAGGCGTGCAGCTGGCGGTCAATTGGGGCGTGAAAGCCAATGCCTGCGGCAATCAGCACAATCACCACTCCCGCTAGTACTACGACCGGCTGGTTCAGCTGGTACTTCAGAATATTTGCTCCCCTTTAGAACTTGTGTACTTTTAATACTATTTTAACTTCTTAGGAGTACCGTGTAAAGGCTGATCTACCCCTTTATACGCGATTGCTGTATCCTAAAAGGGTCTTGAGTAAGGAGGTGCGCTTTTTAGTCCGCGCCCGAACAAGTTCTGAGGAGGACTGCCATGACTAAAGGTAAGATAATATTTACGGGTAACTTCGGAGAATTCTTCTTTTCAGCGCTCGGCCTGCTTGTCTTGAGCTTTATTACTTTGGGTATTATGTTCCCGTACTTTATTTATTGGCAGTACAAGTATTTCGTGAGCCATTTGGAGATTAGGTTTTACCGGGAGCACGAAGGTCTGAGCCTTAAGTAGCGTACCGCCTGCTTGGCAGCAGCGCCCGGCAGGCCGTGAACAGCTTGAGCCAAGCCAAGCCGTACAACAAGCTATACATGACTGGGATACCCAGAGTGTAGGTGAGGCGCTGCCGGAACTTCAGTTGCTCGTCCTCCCACACCGCGAACAGCAGGAACACGCTGAGCACGGCCATACTCAGCATCAGAAACAGCGGTTCATGCAGGCCGACCGCCAAAAAGATGAAATAGCTGATCAGCAGCGGCACCAGCAGAGCCGCCAAACCGCCGCAGAGACTGAGCACAGCGGCCAGCAAGTTCGCGGGGCGCCGCTTTTTAAGCGTCTGGAGGCGGCTGAGCTGACTACGGTAATACTGTCGGCATAAACGATAGTACGACTGATCGGCCGGTGTATGGATGACCACATCCGCCGCAAAGACTTGCTTAGCGGGGCTCAGCTGCGAACGAAAAGCCTCGCGCCGATAGCAGACATTTTCACCGTTAAATGTGTCCGTGGTGCCGAAAACACTGGCCGCTTTATGCGCGCGCTTAGCCAAGAAAGCCAGGTAGGCTTGGAGCAGACCGCCTAAGGTAGTGACCGTCATCGGCCGCTGGTGCGGTATTACTACATCTGTGCTGGGCTGCTGGTTATAATGATCGACTGCGCGGCGCAGGGCTGTTTTATCTACCAGTCCGTCGGCATTCAGCGTCATAACCAACTCGCCCTGGCCGTAGCTTTTGTAGGCACTCAGCGCAGCCTTCGCCCACGGCGCACGCCGACGCTTGGCGATCAATCTGATGTTGAGCTTTGGGTAGGCAGCTATGAAAGCCTTAGCTTGGGCAACCGTAGTATCGCTGGAAGCATTATCAACGACGATTATCTGCAGCTTGCGGTAAGAGCTGCGCCGCAGGCTCTCCAGACAAGCCTTGAGGCTTGCTTCAGCGTTTTGCGCCCTGACCAGCACCGTGACCAGCGGCCGCTGGCGGTAGCGGCGCGCACCAGGATGCGCCAGGCGCTCGCGCTGCGCCTTGGCGGCGCGCAGGTCATACAAACTAGCCCCCACGATAGTGGCCAGACTAATAATCGCCAGTGCGAAGCCGCAGATCATCAACAGCACGACACTCAGTTGGTCGAAACTCATTGCACGACCTTGCTGAAATCAAAGGTGTACATGGTGCGCCACTCGTTCAAACTGCCCGTGCAGGTCTGGATAACCATGATGGGCGGCCCGCTGTAGTCCAAAATGGCCGTATCGGTCGGCCCAAGACTTTGGGCGCTGCGAAACGTGTAGGCAAAAACATGGCCATTCGAAGTATAAATAAGCGCCGTGGCACCGGGCGTGGGCGTCACATGCCGTAGCGCGCCAAACACGTAGTTATTGTTATGGCCGTAGATAAAGGTTTCGCCGCCGTAGTTATTGGCCAGTGTGCTCAACATGGCGAATTGGGCATGATAGCCACTGAGCGTCCACGAGTCGGTAGTGCTGTCGTAATAGCCCTGATCAACTGGTAAATCCACGCCCGAGGCCGGAATCACAATGCGCGCTGGCAAGCCGGAAGTTATCTGTACACGGCTGCTTGAAAGGTGCGGCTTTTGAGCACTCTTAGTCAGAGCCGCCGCCCGGGCCTGTCCAAAAGGCAAAAGCGGCTGTGCCACGTAGCTGACAAAGAGAAGTGTCAGTACGTACACAGCCGCTAAACTGCCGTAGTAACGGATCTTCCGTGATGGTGGGCTGATTGCCTCAAATGCCACGGTTGTATCCTTGAACGCTTAACCTACTTAGCGCAGTGCCAAGCGGCGGTAAGCACGGAGGCCAAGCTGAGCTGCAGCCATGGTGCCGCCGAGAGCGACAACACTGCCCACGGCAATGTTCTGAGCCGTGTTGCTGCCGGTTTCAGGCAAGCTGACTGGCTTTGCAGCCGGTTGGCTCGCAGCCGGTGTAGCTGTCGGTGCGACAGCGCCCTTGCCGCCAGCGGCCG
>DATCFR010000145.1:0-4170 GCA_036509405.1 Saccharimonadales bacterium (SeqCode) | reverse complement strand
CGGCTTCGTCCTTCGCCGCTAAGTACAGCGTGTTATCGCCGGGTTCGGTGGCGTAGGCACCGGCATCCAAGCTGGTTTGACCGCCCGCCGTGTAGGTGCAGTTGCTGCTAGTCGGCAGACTATTCACACTGTAACAATAGGTAATATTGCTGGCCGAGCCGGTGAACGTAGCTGGTGCCAGCCAGGTGAATCCGAAGGAGTTCGTGGTGTTGGTGGCAGGGGTAGCCGTCAAGTTCTGCGGCGAACTGGGCGCGGTAGAGTTGATCTTAATAACAGTGGTCACATAGGCCTGGGAAGTATTGCCAGCATTATCCCAAGTTCGGAAGTAGACGATATTATTGCCTTGTTGAAGATTGGCGAAATCCGGCGAACTCTGGGTTGTATAGCTGCCGTTATTGATTAGAAGATCGCCAGCGTCCTGGCTGCCAGTATGGTTTGTGCCATACCACGTGCCGCCGCTGCCGATCCGGTATTGCAAACCGGCCACGCCCGAGGTGTTATCGCTGGCGGCATCCGCGCCAGCCGTGGGCCAGGTCAGCGTTACCTGGTCGCTGGAAACGAATTCGGACGGCGCGGTAATAAATGAAGGGTTAGCGGGCTGGGTATTGTCGTAGCGGAATTGGAACTGCGCTGGCGAGCCATTATAGATGTTATCGGCCGAATCAATCGCCTTGATGTTGAGATAGTAGGGGCTGGTAGAGGAGGTCAGGGCCGTGCCTATATAGCCGCTCAGCGCTGTGTCGAGACTTGCGCCGCTGACAGCGAAGGGACAGGCGTTATTCGTATTAACAGGGCTGGTACCAAGGTCACCTTTGGTGGTGATAGGGTTGCCGGTAGAATCTTGGCCCAGATACAGACAGTAGCCGAGTATGCCCGAGCCGCCGGCATCGTCGGCGCCGGCCGTCCAAGTGAAGTACGGCGAGCCATTGGTCCAGCCGTTGCTGGCAATCGATGCGCCGCCATTACTTCGATACATAGCCAGGTTGCTAGCGTTAGTGGGCGGCGGCGTAGTATCCGAAGGTGAGTACGGTATGGAAATACTAGTGAAGGTGGGCGCGGCTGAGCCGTCCGAAGTAAATTGTATCTGGTATTGCACGTATCGACTTTTGTTCGGTGCGCAGGCGCTGGTTATAGCGCTGCCGGAACTAGTGGCACTGCAGCTAGTGAAAGCCGGCGCGTCTGACAGGTCGGCTTGATTGCCGGCCCGAACCATAACTGCGGCCGTAGTATTAGCTGGAACCGTAGCCGAGTAACTCAAGGTACCGTAATTACTGGCCACGCCAGTGTCAAAGATATTAGAAGTAAGCGAGCCCGAGGTCGAAAAGTGGGTTAATGACGCGTCATCAAGATAAACAGTTTGGCCCGAAACTACCTGCACGCCAAAGGCTCTTGAAGCGTTAGCACCAACAACTTCGGCGGACAGCAAGTACCAGCCCCCGCCGGCGCTGGTATAGGTTGTCGTAACCGGAGCGCCATTATAGTAGAGTTGCGCGTTTGACGCCGACACCGCTGAACCATTCGTGTACACATAGGCTTGGAGCTCGTAATTGTTGGCATCGCCCACATTAACAGATTGGGTAAAGTCTACATTGCCGCTGCTAGCGACGATTTTAGTCGAGGCGGTCCCGGCGTGTTTTGTGCCCGTATCTCTGGTAATTGTCTGGTAGGGACTGGTCAGGCCCCATTTATTCTGTAAGTAAGCTTCGACGCTTTGACGCTGGGAGGTCGTCAGCGCCGTGTTATAGGCTATCAGCTCTGATAAGTCGATATTAGTCATGTATTGACCGGGCGATAAAGCGCCGATAGTAGCGGTGTTGATAGTGCCGCTAAAGCTGCTAGCGGTAGTGCCAGTGCCTTTTAAGGTGCTATCCTGCCAGGCCTGAAAAGTTTTCGCGCTACCGCCATTAATTTCTTGGGTAATCAAATTGGTCGTTGGAGCGGTATACGACCAGGTAAGATCGGTTGCGCCAATGCCGGAAGAGCGGGCGTACATCGTACCGGGACACCAGGGCAGTAAGGATATGCCGCTGTTGACGCCGCTATTCACGCCGAACTCAAAACTTCCGCCGCAAACAGCAGTTTTGACGGTCTGCACCGTGAACACCGTAGCCGCATTAGTGAACCCTGACATACTGCCTGTCATGTAGTTGGTGCTGCCATTAAATCGTACGGTCGGCTCGCCGTTGAGGCCGGTGCTTTCATACAATGGCTGGTTAGCACCAGTGCCTTGGGAGAGGTTGTGATTGTTGCCGCTGGAATCGCTCCAGGCGCTGAGTGCACTAGCGTTAGGTACGCCGGTGATAGAATCTGCCTTGTACCAGGCCGCCAAACCGCCAATACTATCTGGCGTAGCGCCGGCATTCCAGCCGTTCAAGTCTGTGTCGAAACCAGTGTTGGTCAACAGCTGCGGTCCCTGGTTCAGCGTCACCTGATTAGCTGTGCTGGTAGTGGCGTTGCTAGCGGCTGAGTACTGATTGACGGTGCTGGCCCCGATGCCGCCGCTCCAATCGGTCTGGGTCCAAGCAGTCAGTGCGAAAGCATGCTGGATAAAGCTAGCCACAAAAAAGACGACAAAAAGCGAAAAAGCGCTACCGATAGCGATATGGACGTGCTTGTGAAATTTAAATGTCAGCCACTTTTGATAAATCTTGGATTCTCGTGCAAGATAACCGTGTGGCCGAACAAAAAGCTGGTATTTTAAGAGGCGAAATAACGGTAATAAGTTTTTTCTCGTCAACCTCAAGGGGTGTTTTATCATCTTTTGCATTTGATGATTTTTGCCTTTTTACCTCGTTTTCTACGGTTAAGCTTATCAAGGCTCACCACTTTTTTCAAGATGAGGCGAAAATCCTTACCCCTGCCGACAGGACTTGTTTGCTAGAATAGATGGAATGACTCAGGAAGAATTCGACCGCTACGTCCTCCCTTCCTATACTCGTTTCCCGATAACTATTGCCCGAGCCGAGGGCAGCTACATATATGACGACAAGGGCAAACGCTACCTGGATTTTTTGTCGGGCTGGGGCGTGTCCAATCTGGGCCACCGGCCACCTGCCGTAGTCGCGGCCATCGAGCACCAAGTTAAAGAGCTAATCCACGTTCCGAATGTGTTTTACACCGAGCAGCAGGGCGAACTGGCCAAACTGCTGGTCGATAACAGCGTCGAGGGCAAAGTCTTCTTCTCTAACAGCGGTGCTGAAGCCAACGAAGCTGCCATTAAATTCGCCAAACTCTACGGCCAAGACCGGCGCTACGGCATTATCACAGCCGAGCGGTCATTCCACGGCCGGACTTCGAGCACCATGGCCGCCACAGCGCAAGAAAAGATCAAGAAGCACTTCGCGCCGCATATGCCCGGCTTTACGCATGTGCCGTTCAATGATGGCGAGGCGCTGCGTGCCGCTGTCACGGACACCACCGTGGCCATCATGCTGGAGCTGGTGCAGGGGGAGGGCGGCATCAATATAGCCACGCCGGAGTACGTACAGGCTATCAAAGAGCTGTGCACCGAAAAAGACCTGCTGCTCATCGTCGACGAAGTGCAGTCCGGTATGGGCCGCACTGGTTCGCTATTTGCCTATCAACAATATGATATTGAACCGGATATTATCGCGGTAGCCAAAGCTCTAGCCAGCGGTCTGCCGATCGGTGCCACCATTGCCGGCAGCAAGGTCGCGCCGTTTGTGAAGCCCGGCATGCACGGCAGTACCTTCGGCGGCGGCGCGGTAGTCGTGGCCGCGGCCATCGCCACCTTGCAGGGCATTCTGAGCGGCGAAGTCCAGCAAAACGTGAGCATGCTCACAAAACTACTGGCCGATAAGCTGGCTCAGCTAGCAGCTGATCATGCCTGCATAACAGAGGTCAGGCAGCAGGGTCTGATGATTGGCTTGCAGCTCGACCGGCCGTCGGCGCCCATTGCCGAGGCCTGCCTCGAAGAGGGCCTCTACGTTAACAGCACGCAGGGCAGCGTCATCCGTCTGCTGCCGCCGCTCACCGCCACCGCCGAAGAGGTCGAAACCGCCATGTCCATTCTTGACGAGGTACTAGCTAAGGCATGAAAATTAGCGACCTCCCAGACAAACAAGCCCAGCGCTACATTAAAGACCTGCAAAGTTTCGAGCCGCACCGCCAGCTGCTCATTAAAGTCGGCGGCGGTCTGCTGGAAGACGA
>DATCFR010000144.1:0-3329 GCA_036509405.1 Saccharimonadales bacterium (SeqCode) | reverse complement strand
TGCTCCAAGGTTTCGGCGGTCAGCGGCTCGACGTAGGTGCTGTCCGCGAAGTCCGGGTCGGTCATGATGGTGGCCGGGTTGGAGTTGGCCAGGATGACACGGTAGCCCTCGGTCCGCAGCACACGGCAGGCCTGGGTGCCGGAGTAATCGAACTCGCAGGCCTGGCCGATCACGATCGGGCCGCTGCCGATAATTAAAATGCTTTTAATGTCGGTGCGTTTGGGCATCAGGCGGCTTCCATCATTTTCTTAAACTGGTCGAACAGGTAGCTGGCGTCGTGCGGCCCAGGGCCGGCCTCAGGGTGGTACTGGACGCTGAAAGCCGGAAAGTGGGTAGATTTTATACCCTCAACAACTCCGTCATTGAGATTGCGGTGGGTAATTTTGGCATTTTTAAGACTTTTCTCAATGACGGCGAAATTGTGGTTCTGGCTGGTGATTTCGACCACGCCGCTTGCCAGGTTTTGGACGGGATGATTGGCGCCGTGGTGGCCAAAGGGCATTTTTTCGGTACGAGCGCCGAGCGCCGCCGCCAAAAGTTGGTGGCCGAGGCAGATGCCGAAAATTGGCACCCGGCCGAGTAGCTGGCGAATCGTTTCAACACCGTAGCCGACTGTTGTCGGATCGCCGGGGCCGTTGCTCAAAAACACGCCCTGCGGGCGGCTGGCCATGATTTGCTCGGGCGTGGCCGCTGCTGGCAGCACGGTGACCGTGGCAAAGGGCAGCAAGTGATTTAGAATCGAGGTTTTGATGCCAAAATCCAGGGCCGTGACGCGCAGACGCCCACTGCCTATAGTGTAGGCTTTGGCGGCCGACACCGTTTTCACCAAATCGACGCCGCTCGTGCCGACTTCTTGCTTAGCGGCCTTGAGCAGCGTTTTAACCGGGGCGGTGCCGAAGGCGCCGGGCACAGCGCCATGATCTCTGATGTGGCGCGTTAACTTTCGGGTATCGAGGCCGCTGATGGCACTGACACCGGCGCGCTTCAACCATGCGTCCAGTGATTGCTTAGCTCGATAGTTGCTGTAGTGTTCGTCGTAATCGCGCACGATCAGCCCGCGGGCGAAAATACCGCGGCTCTCGCTGTCTTCAGGGTTGACGCCGTAGTTGCCGATGTGCGGATAGGTGAAGGTGATAATCTGGCCGGCGTAACTGGGGTCGGATAGGATTTCCTGGTAGCCCGAGAGCCCGGTGTGAAAAACTACTTCGCCGCTGCTAACCGGCTTAACATCGCCAAAGACATGACCCTCGAAAACCGTGCCATCCTGCAGTACCAAAGCGCCAAGTGTCATTAAAACTTAATTGTAGCTTTATTCACGAAACGTAGCAAGAAGCTCACTATTCAGTGTCGTGTTGATGCTGGCAGTATTCATTTTATTGACATTGGTCTAATGCCAGCCCAAAATATTTTGTTATGGGCATTGGCCAAAAGGGATTTACAGCTACCACTGTCATGATTGCGGTCACTATACTACTGGTAATCAGCGTAAGCGGTTATGCTGTGTATCGGGTTCATGCTCAACACGCTATACAAAGCGGCACTATTGATGTGAAAGAGTTAGGCTTTGAGCTTACATTGCCAGACGCAAGTCGTTGGCATTATCAAATGTCTGATATAGGCGTCACTTTCTCGTACGCAGATTGGGGAGGGATAGGGAATATTACGCGTTATTCAAATCCACCCTCGCCTAATGATCACAGTGGCTACAGGCAGCTTGATAAGCGGATTGGTACATTCTATATCAGCCTGTCAAAGTTGGGCTGCCCCTGTACAAGTCAAGGTGATCAGTACTTTTCACAGCTAAAGACAGCCTTTAATACCGCAAGGGCCGATTAAACTGCTCCAGGTTTCCTCTGCGAAGGCTTTACTGATTTAGGTGTCTGGTATAGTTATAAGAGATGGAAAATCAGAAAATAAAAGTCGGGATTGTCGGGGTGTCAGGTTACTCGGGCCGGGAATTACTACGGATTCTGCTTGGTCATCCGAGCGCCGAAGTAGTATACGTGTCGGCCAACTCTACCAGCGGACCGGTGGCCGAGATTTGGCCGGAATTTGCCGGCAAAACCGACTTGGTGTGTGCGCCCTACGACGCGGCTGAGGCCGCCAAGACTGATCTGGTGTTTCTGGCGACGCCACACACGGTCAGCATGAAGCTGGCACCCGAGCTGGTCGAGCAGGGCGTGAAAGTTATCGACATTAGCGGTGATTTCCGGCTGTCTTCGGCGGACGAGTACGTCAAATGGTACAAGGTCGAGCACCACACCGCGCCGCATCTACTTAAGGAAGCGGTGTACGGCTTGCCGGAAATTTACGCTGAGCAGATTAAAGACGCCCGGCTGATCGCCAACCCGGGCTGCTACCCGACGGTTAGCATTCTGGCGGTGGCGCCGCTGGCGTACTCCGGCATCGAGAGCGTTCGCATTGACGCCAAATCCGGCACCAGCGGCGCCGGCATCGCCCACGCTGAGCGCCTGCTTGGCGAAATGAAAGATAATTTCAAAGCCTACCGCGTGCTCAAGCATCAGCACAGCCCGGAAATCGTTGAGCAGCTGTCGGCCCTGGCCGAGCGGCCGTTGCCGGTGGCCTTCGTGCCGCATTTGCTGCCGTTTGAGCGTGGCATTTTTGCGACCGTGTACGTGCAGCTGGACCAGCCGCTGGCTCAAGCCGAGGCGCAAAAAATCTTCGAAGATTTTTACGCCACGGCGCCTTTCGTCGAGGTGGTGCCGGCCGACACCGAGATTGAGCTGAAAACTGTGGTTGGCACCAATAATCTGCAAATACATGTGGACGCTGACCCCGAGCAAAAGCTGCTGGTCGTAACGGCCACGCTCGATAACCTCATCAAGGGTGCTTCGGGGCAGGCGGTGCAGAATTTTAATCTTATGTATGGCTTTGACGAAACGGCGGGGATTTTATGAAAAAAACCGACGGCGGCGTGCTGGCACCCAAGGGCTTTCGGGCCGGCGCGGCCCAGGCTGGCATTAAAGCTGCCGGCGGGCTTGATATTGGCGTTCTGTGGTCTGACGCGCCGGCCGTAACGGCCGCCATATTCACTCAAAGTAGTATCGTGGCAGCGCCCGTCGTACTGAGCCGCCAGAACTGCCAGGATCACAACGTGCGGGCCGTGGTCGTGAACAGCGGCAACGCCAATTGCATGACCGGCCAGGAGGGCATGCAGAACGCCGAACGCATGGCCTCCGACACAGCCAAATTATTAAACGTACACCCGGAGGAAGTGCTAGTGGCCTCGACCGGTATCATCGGCCGGCCGCTGCCAATCGACAAGGTGCAAAAAGGCATCCAGGAGACCCTAGGTGCTGATTCCGCCC
>DATCFR010000143.1:0-3927 GCA_036509405.1 Saccharimonadales bacterium (SeqCode) | reverse complement strand
GCCAATGGAATGGTCCAGCCGGAGTCGTAAAACGCCTCATACAGTTCCAGCCGAGCCACATCCTGAGCCAGGCGACGAAACCACACGGGCAGCGGCTCGGCTTTAAAGGCGGCAATTTTGTCAGCGGTCGGCCTGGCATAGCGGCCCTTGCGAAGTGCCATCAGCATAGCCACGCCCCACTCAAACGTAAAGTGCGTCGTAAAAAGACCTTTCGGTCCCCAAAATTCCCAATTGTTGCGGGCTTGAGCCCGCAAAGTCTCACCCGGAAACAGCGCCTTGCCAAGGATAGTCGTACGGCTATCCAGGCCTTGGCCATCGCGCAGTTCGACAACTTTTTCTTCATAAGGATAGTGGTGAGCTGGGGTCAGACCGTCAACGATGGCATGCGACAGCCAAGCAGCTTCAAAAGAGGCCCTGACTTCATCGCGTGCTTTCAGCGCCGCCACGAGCCGGCGGTAATGGTCCTCAATCAGATGGATCAACTGTGTATCATCAGGGTCGAAGGGCTGGAGATAGTGCCAAGGCTCGTCCTTGGCCGGGCTTTTGCGCTTGATGGCGTCGGGGCCGCCGCGGCCTTCAAAATGCAAGATGGAGCGAGCGCTTGGGAAGCGGCTGCCTGGCAATAGCCTTTTGACCTGCTTGCATGCCAGACGATCAATGCGCTGGTGGGCACCCAGCAAGCGACCCGAAAAAGCAGTTAAGGTGGAGCCGGAATACATATTAGTTGAGATTGGTGACGGCGCGTAGCCGGTTTATGATTTTCATTAACTGCTTATATTGTAGCAAATCTTCGCCGCTATCGAGCAGGCTTTGGGCCGCCGTACGCGCCGCCGCGATGAGTGCGGTATCTGTTAATTTGGCTATACGCAGGTCAAGCTGGCCATGTTGTGAAGTGCCATAAATAGCCCCTGGACCGCGCAGTTCTAGATCAAGCTCGGCTAATTTAAAGCCGTCATTGGACTGCTCAAGCGCTCTAAGGCGACGGCTAGGCGATTTAGAATCGCTCAGCATCAAGTAGCAATAGCCCTGGTGACCAGCGCGACCAACGCGGCCGCGCAGCTGATGCAGCTGGGCCAAGCCGAAGCGCTCCGGACTCTCAATCAGCATAACGGTAGCATTGGGCACATCAACGCCGACCTCTATAACAGTGGTAGACACCAGTATGTCCAGCCGGTGCTCGACAAAATCCTGCATGATTTTTTGCTTATCAGCCGGCTTGAGCTTGCCGTGCAGTAGGCCGATCCGGCGATGCTTGAATTCGTGCTCGTGCAGCTGCTTATACACGGCCTCGGCGGAATGAGCGTCTAGCATACTGGAATCGGTAATGAGCGGGCAGACCACAAACATCTGGCGGCCAGCCGTTAATTCGGCATCGATCTGAGCGTACAAGCGCTGGCGGGCATTTGGCGACACCAGCTTGGTCTCGACTGGCAGGCGGCCGGCCGGCTTCTCGGCCAAAACTGAAATATCCAATTCGCCGTATAGCGTGAGCGCCAGCGAGCGCGGGATCGGCGTCGCTGTCAGACTAAGCACATGGGGCATGTGCCCGGCTTTAGCCATCAGGGTTTTGCGCTGGTCCACCCCGAAGCGATGCTGTTCGTCGATAATAATCAGCACCAACTTGCGCATATCAACCTGCTCCTGAATTAGCGCCTGTGTGCCGATAATAAATTGAGCCTGACCGCTGGCCACAGCAGCGCGGGCTTTAGCTTTTTGAGCCGGTTTTAAACTGCCGACTAACAGGTCGACTTGAGCTGCCTTGCCCAAAGGCTGGAGCAGCTTATGCAGGGTGTCGGCATGCTGGCGCGCCAACAACTCCGTAGGCGCCATGAAGGCCACTTGCCACCCCTGTTCCAGAGCCATTAAAGCTACCATGGCAGCAACCACGGTTTTGCCGGAGCCGACGTCGCCCTCAATTAGCCGGTTCATGGGCTGCGGCTTCTGCATATCCTGGTAGGCCTGCCAGACAACCCGGCGCTGCGCATCGGTTAATTTGAAGGGTAAATGCCCCACAAAATCGCGTGCCAGCTGCTCCTGAAACGGTATAGCCAGCGAGCGTTCAAGCTGGTTCTCACGCTTATTTAATAAACTGGCCAAGCTGAGCTGAAAAACCTCCTCGAAACCTAAGCGGCGGCGGGCTGTGTCCAACTGTTCGGCCGAGTCTGGCATATGGATAGCACTCAGGGCTTCAGCCCGGCTCATCAGCTTCTGTCCTTTGACGATTTCCGGGGGCAGCGATTCTTTAACTTTTTTAATTAACGGCAGCGCCTGTTTGAGCGCCCCGCGGATTTGACGCGAACTCAGACCTTTGGTCTCACGGTACACCGCCAGAATGCGTGCCGTGTTAATTGGAAAATCGCTGGCCATCTCAACGCTCGGGTTCATAATGGCGAACCGCCGGTAGCTGAGCTCGTATTGCCCGGAAATGTAATACTTCTGGCCGGTTTTCAGCGCGGCCGCCCGGTACGGCTGATTAAACCAGACCAGCCGCGTACTATCGTCATCGTCGCTGACCACAGCTTCGGTAATGTGCAGACCGCGGCGCACATAGCGGCCTTTGGCCTGCTTGACCACCGCTTCGATAGTCACGGCGCCCGGGCGCAACTGTTTGATCGGCGTCACAACCGAATAATCTTCGTAGCGCCTGGGGTAGTAATCAATCAGATCGTCGACAGTCTTGATACCGAGCACGGCAAACTGCTTGGCTGCCACCTCCCCTACCCCTTTGAGCTCCGTTATCGAGCTGCGCGGCGTCACCAGAGCCTCAAAAATCTTCGGCCAGCTTATAGGCCTCTCGGTAGCGCTGCTTTAACTCGAAATACCTATCCTGATAACTCAGCCAAAACGCCTGGTAGCGCTCCTTGGGAATAAATTCGTAGATGTACTCCAT
This sequence comes from Saccharimonadales bacterium (SeqCode), assembly GCA_036509405.1. GTDB lineage: Bacteria > Patescibacteriota > Saccharimonadia > Saccharimonadales > UBA4665 > DATCFR01. Next base: position 1,037 of record DATCFR010000143.1, on the reverse strand, counting down.
ATCCGGTTTGAGCTTGTCGTATTGATCATAAAAATCCAGGCTTTCGCCGTTTTCGTAGGTAACTTCGGCAAGCTCCAATTTATCGTTTCCATACGACCGAAAATAGCCGTTATAGGGTACAGGTACATGAGGCTGAGTCTCTATAATCAAGCGTATATTGTCTTTATAAATGACGTTCTGTTCAAAGACTAATTCGGCGATGTCCTGCAATACTTGCAGAGCAAGTTCACGTATTATGTTAAAATTTTTCTCATTTGGGCCACCTATTGTCAAGTAGCCAAGTGGGTTATGGACGTAGTTACCCTCAAAGCTAATGTCAGCCATAAGAAATAGGTGGGCAACCGCGTACTTAAAGGCGCCTAGTAATTCTTCATTTTGAGAATCGAGAAACGTCTCTGCCTCTTTGGACAATTCTTTAGCATTAAATAGTTGGGGCCGTTTATACTTAGCGAGCGTAAGCTTAAGGCCACTAATCTGTTCTGGGTAGCGCCGCTCAAGTATTCTCCATAACATCAGCAGTTGATCATCAGACATTTTTAACGGATCCTGGGAAACGATGTATTCAATTATTGAGAAACTATCCGGGAAAAAGGTTTCAAAAAAAGTCCGTAAAAAGTCAAGTTTTAGGCGGTTATTAATCAACATGATCGTCTGTTGTCGATCACTTTTAGCATTCCATTTCAAAGCCATATTAAGTCCACTGACGATAAACATACGCGGCCGTTTAGGCTGTTTCTCGGCTACTGCAACCGTGGGTAGAAAGTAGCTCGGTAGCCGTGCGTTAAGCTTAGCATCAAGGTCAGCTTCAGGCAGATTTTTCTTGGAAAATCGAAAGGCTGGCTCGTTAAAAGCAATTAAGAAGTCGCGACCGCCGATGTCCCAGCGATGTGATTTAAGCTTTTGCCGCGGAACCACGATATCTCTGGTTTTTGTGGCTTTAAACGGATTGGCCGGCATGTTGGTTGTACCCTCTCTTGATGCCTAAATTGTAGCATCAACCCCAGCGGATCGCCAGTTAGCGTTCTAGGCAGTTTCGA
>DATCFR010000142.1:0-2088 GCA_036509405.1 Saccharimonadales bacterium (SeqCode) | reverse complement strand
GACCAGTCCTGGGCCATACGCACCATTGAGTCATAGATTGAGGCGTCGCCGTGTGGGTGGTAATCACCCATGACGGCACCGACCACGGTGGCGCTCTTACGGTGGCGGGCGCCGCTGCGCAGGCCATCGCGGTTCATGGTGTACAAAATGCGGCGGTGCACAGGTTTAAGACCATCCCTGACGTCAGGAAGGGCTCTATCGATAATAACGCTCATGGAATAACGCAAATATGAATCTTCCATGACGTTTTCTACCGTGCGGCGCTCGACAATACGCGAGTGATCGGTGTCCAGCACATCGGCGGCCAGCTCCACACCCCGGCGGCGCTCTTCCATCGAGACTTCTTCGCGCACCTCGTTATTCGGCTGTTGATCGTCAGCCGGTGGATTAGCGGCTAGCTCTTCGTCGTCCATATTAAATATCCAAATCTTTCACAAACTTTGCATTCGCTTGAATGAAGGATTTGCGCAGTTCCACCTCTGTTCCCATCAGCTTGTTGAAGATGGCGTCGGCCTTCTCGGCGTCTTCTACTCTCACCTGCACCAGTACGCGCTTTTCGGGGTTCATGGTGGTCTCGAACAGCTGCTCGGCATCCATTTCGCCCAGGCCCTTGTAGCGCTTTTGCTCAATGAAGCCGGCCTGCTTGAACTGCTCGTCACCTTCGGTGATCTTGGCGCCCTCTTTTTTGCGTTTGGCGATGGTTGCATCGAGGATTATATCGAGTTCGTCCTCGTCATAAATGAAGACTGAGTTCTTGCGGCCTGGTTTCACAAGTTCAAACAGCGGCGGCTTGGCCAGATAGACGTGGCCGCCGTCGACAACTTCTTTCATGTAACGGAAGAAGAATGTCATCAGCAGCGTCGAAATGTGGCTGCCGTCGACATCGGCGTCGGTCATGATGATAATTCGGCCGTAGCGCAGGCCGCGCAGATCGAAAGATTCCTCGATACCAACGCCCAGGGCTTTGATGAGACTGACGATCTCGTTGTTGGCCAGCATTTTGTCCAGGCGGGCCCGTTCGACGTTCAGCACCTTGCCGCGCAGTGGCAAAATGGCTTGGCTCTTGCTGTCGCGACCGGATTTGGCCGAGCCGCCGGCGCTGTCGCCCTCCACCAGATAGATTTCGGAGGTTTCCGGATCTTTATTGGAGCAATCGGCCAGCTTGCCGGGCATGCTGGCGCCGTCCAGGACGCCTTTGCGCAGGATGTTGTCGCGGGCCGCGCGGGCGGCCTTGCGGGCGCGGGCGGCCAGCAAGCCCTTATTAACGATTTTACGGGCTACGCCAGGGTGTTCCTCGAGATAATAATTGAGGTATTCGCCGAGCACCTGCTCGACGATGCCGCGGACTTCCGGGTTGCCTAGCTTGTTCTTGGTCTGGCCCTCAAACTGCGGATCCGGCAGTTTCACGAGAATAATCGCCGTCATGCCCTCGCGCGTATCTTCACCGGAGAGGTTTTCTTCCTTCTCTTTCAGCAGGCCGTTCTTGCGGGCATAGTCGTTAATGACGCGCGTCAGGGCCGCGCGAAAGCCGGTCAGGTGCGTGCCGCCCTCTGGGTTAAGCACATTATTGGCGAATGATTTAATGGTTTCGGTGTAGGCATCGGTGTATTGCAGCGAAATTTCGACCTGCACTTCCTTAACGACCTTGTCGACGTAGAAAATGTCATCGTCTACGACTTCTTTGCCAATGTTGAGGTGTTTGACGTAACTTTGGATGCCACCCTCGAAGTAAAAGCCGTAGCGCTGGCCGGTGCTTTCGTCTTCCAGGCTGGTATGAATGCCTTTCGTTAGGTAAGCGGCATGCCGCAAACGGTCCAGAATTGTTTCGTACGTGAACTTGGTGGTCTCAAAAATGGAGCTATCGGGGTAAAAGGTGATTTCGGTGCCGGTTTTGTCAGTCTTGCCGATGGCTTTCAAGTCGCCTTCGGGCACGCCCTTGGCGTATTCCTGCTGCCAGGTTTTGCCGTCGCTGTGAACAGTCACAATTAACTTCTCTGATAAGCCGTTAACGACGCTGCTGCCGACGCCGTGCAGACCGCCGGAGACCTTGTAGCCGCCGTCGCCGAACTTGCCGCCGGCGTGCAGGAC
>DATCFR010000141.1:0-3202 GCA_036509405.1 Saccharimonadales bacterium (SeqCode) | reverse complement strand
ATGTATATAAGAAGGGCCGCGAACAATTCGAGATGCGCGTCCACAAGCGTCTGATTGACGTGTTCGAGCCAACTCCTAAGACGATTGATTCGCTGATGAACCTTTCCCTGCCGGCTGGCTGCGACGTCGAGATTAAGATGTAAACCCTATGGCCGAAACAACACCTGATCAAGGTGGTGGGCAGCTCAAACTGGGATATATACCTCAAGCGGATTTATATGTAGTAGGCGTAACGCCTAAGCTCACAAAAGACGAAGATAGGGCGCTGCTTGATCAAGGTGTCTTCTTTCATGCCCTGCGTGAAGGCTCGAACTGGCACCTAATATATTATAAGTCAGACGCGTTTGGCTCAGAGGATGCTCCTGAAGTTCAGGATGCGGGTTTCGCGGGGTTTATACGTCACACCCAGCTAGCGAGACTTGGCAAACGCGCCGTCTCTGAAGATGTACAATATCTCAAAGTAAAGCCGAAGAAAAAATAGTTTTGTAGAATTTGCAACAGGTTGACAGGGGTAAGTTTGACGTGATACTCTAGTACGGTATCTCAGTAAGACTTGTACTTGGTTCGCGCTAATAGGTCTACCAATAACAGGGGTAGAAACCACTCGCAGCCAAGCCTTTTTATATCTTGCTCCGCTACGGAAAGCACCAATGAAAGCATTACTCACACGCAAACTCGGTATGACCAGCACCATCGCAGAAGACGGTGTGGTGCAGGCTGTTACCTTGCTTTCCGTTGGCGAGCACACCGTACTGGCCCACAAGACCGCGGAGCGCGACGGCTACACCGCTGTGCAAGTCGGCGCCGAAAAGGCCAAGAAGCTCTCCAAGGCTGTGGCCGGGCATGTCAAGAACGCCAAGGTCATGCCCAAGATTATTCGTGAATTCCGTGTCCCAGAAATCCCAGAAGAACTCAGCGTCGGCAGCAAAATCAGCGCCGACGTTTTTAGTGTCGGCGACATCGTACATGCTACGGGCACTACCAAAGGCAAGGGCTGGGCCGGCACTATCCGTCGCCATAATTTTCATCGCGGCCGCAAAACCCATGGTGGCCGCAGTTATCGCCGCCCCGGTTCTATCGGCTCAATGTATCCACAGCATATTTTTAAAGGCACCCGCATGGCGGGCCAGCTGGGTCACGACCAAGTCACTGTTAGAAACCTAAAGATTGCCTTGGTCGATACCGAGCAGAACGTTATCGGTGTTACCGGTGCTGTGCCAGGCCCTCGCAAGAGCATCGTTGTCCTCAAGGAGGCCCAGTAATGGCGGTCGCTACCTATACTAAGGCCGGCACCAAGGCCACCACGCCCGCCAAGCTCGACAAGGCGGTTTTCGGCGTGGAAGCCAAAAATCACGAACTCTTAAAGAGTGCTTACCAAACCTATCTGGCTAATGGGCGCCGCAACCTCGCAGTTACCAAGACGCGCGGTCTAGTCCGCGGCGGTGGCAAAAAGCCCTGGAAGCAAAAAGGCACCGGCCGAGCCCGCTTTGGCTCATCTCGCGTGCCAATCTGGCGTGGCGGTGGCATCACCTTCGGTCCGACCGGCCAAGAAAACTATACCAAGCAGCTTAATGTTAAGGCCAAGCGCCAAGCTGTTCGTCAGGCCTTAAGCCTCAAAGCCGACCAAGTTGTCGTTATCGAAGACGTGGTCTCTAAAGCCGGTAAGACGGCCGATCTGGTTAAATTACTCGCCAAAATCGGCGCTGAGCGCAATGTCCTGATTATTGTCGACCAAAAAACACCTGAACTAGTGCGAGCTGCTCGTAATATACAAGCGGTCACTATCGTGAGCGCGCACTACGTCAACGTCTATGATGTGCTGAACGCCGATTGCATCGTCTTCAGCCAGGCCGCCCTCCAAGCGACCACCACCTGGCTCACCAAGGAGGCCAAGTAATGAGTAAAACAATTGCTTTGCGTCCTCGCTTGAGCGAGAAGACCTACGGCCTGAGCGAAAGCCGCGTCTACGTGCTGGAAGTTCCACTAGATGTGAACAAGCACAATGTGGCCCGTGCTGTGGAGGCCCAATTCGAGGTTAAGGTTACTAAAGTTAATATCGTCAACACTCCTGGCAAAGCCAAGCGCACCATTAGTATTTCCGGCAAGCGCCAAAAGAACGCTGAGGGTCGCCGCGTGGATCTTAAAAAAGCCTACGTGACCCTAGCCGAAGGCTTCACCTTGCCGTTCTTCAACGCCGTCGAGGAAGAAGAGAGCAAAGAACAGGCCCTGCAGGAAAAAGTCGACAAGGCTGCTACCAAGCAAGCTGCGAAAGACGCCAAGCCGGCTCGCCGCGGTTTCCGCCTGCCTAAGAAGGCCAAGACCGAAGAGGAGGATAAGTAGATGCCAGTTAAAACCTACAATCCGACGACTCCCGGCCAGCGCGGCATGACCACGCAAGATTTTGACACCATCACCACCAAAAAGCCCTTGCGCTCGCTGACGGTTATTAAGCGCCGCACCAACGGCCGCAACAATCAGGGCCGCATTACCACCCGTCACCGTGGTGGCGGTGCCAAGCGCTTCTACCGCTTAATTAACTTTAAGCTGGCCGACGGTATTACGGCCGAAATCGAGCACATCGAATATGATCCAAACCGCAGTGCCCGCATCGCCCGCATTAAAGAACCGAACGGCACCTATCACTACATTCTGGCTGCCAGCGGCATGAAAGTCGGCCAGAAGGTCGCCAGTGGCCAAGAAGTCGCCATCGAAACCGGCAATCGCCTACCGCTCAAGAACATTCCAATCGGCAGCACCATTCACGCTATCGAAATGAAAGTTGGCGGCGGCGCTCAAATGGTCCGCAGCGCCGGCAACAGTGCCCAGCTGATGGGCCGCGACAACGGCTACGCCCAGGTGCGCCTGCCCAGCGGCGAAGTTCGCCTTATTAATGAGAACTGTGCCGCCAGCCTCGGCGTTATCGGCAACGAACAGCACCAGAACGTCAAGATCGGCAAAGCCGGCCGCAACCGCCACAAAGGCAAGCGCCCTGGCGTCCGCGGCGTGGTTATGAACGCGGCCGATCACCCGCACGGCGGCGGTGTCGGTGGCCGTCACGGTATCGGCGGTGGTAAGAACCACGGCGCCGCGCCCAAAACACCCTGGGGCCAAAAAACCCTCGGTTTCAAGACCCGCCCGCGTAAGAACACCAGCCAATTCATCGTGCGCACCCGCCACCAAGGAAAGAGGAGATAACTATGAC
>DATCFR010000140.1:0-4128 GCA_036509405.1 Saccharimonadales bacterium (SeqCode) | reverse complement strand
TATTGTTGGCGTTCGGCAGTCTGGTAGTACTACTATCACTGGCGAGTACGCAGATAGGCCGGGCAGCGGCCATTGAGACATCTGGTATCGGCGCCTTGCCGGCCCACCCGCGCCTGGATAATCCGCGTACTAAATCAATTTTTATCTACGATGTTGCCGGCGCCGACGTCATCACCGACGGTATTAAGGTCGTTAACAATACTGACACGACTAAAACCTTGGCCGTATATCCGGTCGATTCGCAAGCCTCCAGCGATGGCGCCTTCGCCTGCGCCCAAAAGGTGGATCCGCGCTTGGACGTAGGCACTTGGATTAAACTTGCTCAGAACCAGGTTACGCTCGCGGCAAATAGCGTTCAGGTGGTTCCATTCACTCTAACGGTTCCCAATAACGTCAAAGCCGGCGAACACAATGGGTGTATTGTTGTGCAAGACGCTGATCCGGCTACGAAAAAGGCTGGCAACGGTATTGTCTTGAGTTTTCGCAGCGCGCTCCGAGTTTCGGTGACGACGCCGGGAGCACTCAGTGCGGACCTTAGCTTTGTAGGTGTCAAGAGTCATGACATCAACAAGACAACGCTTGGTATCAGCCCCCTCTTGCAGAACAAAGGCAATGTTTCAGCCGACGCGAATATCGAGGTTAAATTGCGGGGCATATTCGGGCTGCATTATCCTTTTGCCAGTGTTGGCGGTCAATTTCCGGTCTTTCCGGGGCAAAGCCGCTTTAACTTCGAGCTCAAAAAGCCATATTGGGGCGGTTGGTATCGCCGCGACGTGCAAGCCACCTATAAAAAACCACTGCCTTCTGGCGAGCTCAGCGATAACGTAACGACCATCGATGCCAAGAACGCCATTATTTTTATAATGCCGAAACCGCTGGCCTTGGTAGTGCAGGCCGCTACTCTCCTGGTTATTGTTGCTCTATTCTACGGAGTGTACCGGCTCTGGCGGCGCTTGCGCCTAGTGCCGACCGAGACCTACACCATAGAAGAGGACGACTCCATAGAGTCTATCGCCAGTAATTTCGCCATTAAGTGGCAGAAGTTGGCAAAGATGAATGGCATTGAGCCTCCCTACACCGTACACCCCGGACGCATCATAAAAGTACCCCTGACAGCTCACAAGCCCGAAAAAACAGATGAAGATTCGCATACCAGCCATCATGGGGACACGGAATCACCACACGATAAGTCTTAAGCTCGCGTTTAGGTGGCTGACACGTAGCACGCATACGCAGGGCGCCATGTGCTTGTGCGCCTTGTTTGTCTTGATGGTCGGCTTGGCTTGGCCCGCGCTCCATGCCACCGCTGTGGCCCAAGGTGACGGCATGATAGTGTACGCTCAAGGAACTGTCCAGGCGCCCCGTTACCGTACCCTGTCCGGCACTACCTGGAGCGCTGAGAGTCTGTTGCCGAGTAATTCAACAACCAATAGCTCTGTGATTACCCGTGCCGCCCCGACGCGTAACGAAATGATCTCGGGAGTAGTAAACGTTTCTGGCACACTCAAGATCTACCGTTGGGATGGCACGGCTTGGACCAGCGAATGGACAATATCTACGGGCCTAGGCAACGTACCGCGGTTTGATATCGCCTATGAGCAGAGTAGCGGCAAGGCGATGGTACTGTATTCGCGCAATGTAGCAACTACCAATGAGCTGGCCTATCGTATCTGGGATGGTACATCCTGGGGCGCCGCGACCAACCTGGACGCGATAAACACCTCGGGTATCGTGCAGTATGTCCGGCTGATCTCACGACCTGGCACCGACGAGCTGGCCGCGGCCTGGGGCGATGCCAACTTTGATCTTTCGGCCAATTACTTTGACGGCGCCAACGCGGTTTGGAAAGGCGAGCCGGCCGCGGCGCTTGAAACGGCGCTGACGATAACGGCAGCCAACGCCGCGATCAGCTCAAGAGACTTCGACTTGGCATTTGAACAAACCAATGGCAACCTGCTCATCGTATGGGGTAAAAACGCCACCGCCACCCCATCATATGTTACCCGCACAGCCGGAGTCGGCGGAGCGTGGGGAACGGTCACTTCGGGAGGTGCCAGCTTCAAGACCCAGGGGCAGGACATGCAGTTAGCCTCCGAACCGGGTACGAACTATATCGCTTATGCAAATGCCTCGGCTTACAATGGTGTCGCCGGCAACTATGCCGAAGCGGCGATGTGGACCGGCAGCGCCTGGGCGAATTTCGATAATTATGATAATACCATCAGCGCGATTGCGATTTCGGTTGCGAGAACCGCCGTGGCGTGGGTCCAGAGCGGCGGCCAGTCCCGGGCTGTAGTGACATACGACGACAACGCCGCGGCCGGAGTAGACTGGTTGTACTTCAATAAAAACACTCTGGCCTGGTCGGCGGTGCAAGCCGATTATACCGGCGCGCCTGCCCCGAGCGCGACGAATGCGGCTGGTGAAATGTACTTGGTAAACAATCCGTTCAATGCTGCCGAGTCAGCGTACATTACCGTGGATGGACAAGGCAATGTCCTGACTAAAAAGATCAGTTTTGACGGTACTAATCTAACGTGGAGCTCGACCGAACCCGGCGGCGTGGCCCTTGAGGCAAATGCCCCTAAAGTCGGCTGGTCGGCCGGGTTCGCGTATAACGCCTACGTGCCACCACCGGGTTCATTAGGCGTTGATATCGTTGACGGCAGCGGCGTGTCAGTCGCATCTCCGTCAGTGACAATGTTTGGCATCACAGCAAGCGGTACCTGCCAAACTGGTTCCGGCGCGCTTGGCACTGCAACCCAGCAGATTCGGGTCAGCAATACAACGGTAACACCGGGCTGGACGCTGTCGATCGCTGCTACGGCAGGCGCGACTGCCAATTGGTCGTCAGGCACCGCAACCTACGATTTTAACGACGGCTCGGGCAGCCCCGCGGGCTGTGGTGATGGGGCTGATGCCGACAGTCTTGCCGGGCAGCTCAGTATCAGTCCGGCATTGGCCACCATTACTCCGCAATCAGGCTGCGCGACTACTGGGTTAACTAAAGGTAGCGCCAGCGCCTTCAATCAAGGGGTGACTGACAATATTACACTGCTGAGCGCGTCGACGAGTGCCAGTATGAATTGTTACTGGGATTTTACCTCTGTACTATTGGCCCAGACAGTACCCGATCTGCAACCGATAGGTGTTTATAGCTTGCCAATGACTATAACGGTTGTGGCGAATTAATTGCCTTACTGCGGTATGCACGAGGGCTAGAAAGCGTTGTAGATCACGCTTAGATGTGCCATCATCTTTCTATGTCAGAACCGGTACACGCAGGAGACAATCAAACTTCACATCCTGTCTTGGATGAAATTCGCCGGCGAGTGAACGGCGAATCACCGCAGCTAAAACTGGCGCTTAGTATCGAAGGCGGCGGCATGCGCAGCGTCGTATCGGCTGGCATGTCGCAGGCGCTTCTCGACAATGGTGTACGGGCCGAGTACTTTGACGCAGTTTTTGGCGCTTCGGGAGGCGCGTTCAACGCGGCCTATTACGTGGCTGGGCAATCCGCAGACTGTGCCGCCGGATACTGGGAAAACACCGGCAAAGAACTTATAGATTTCAGACGCTTTGGTTCTAGGAAGAAGCCGGCAGTCGACATGGACCACATGCTGTACGGGATGGTACATAGTAAACCGCTGAATTTTGATACTGTTCTAGGTGCCAAAAAAGTCCGGCCGCTCGCCCTAGACATGGCCACGGGCGAGGTTGTGGCCTTTGAACCCGCCGCCACGCAAAAGGAACTGCTGCTGCAATTGCGGGCCGGCTCCGCTGTGCCGTTAATAGACAGAGGACATATTGAAGTGGATGGCCGCCACTACCTCGATAGCTGTATTGCAGAAAGTATCCCCCTTGAGACGCCATTTACACTTGGCTACGACGCTGTGCTCGTACTCGCAACGAAACCCTTAGCGGCCGCACCACCTTCGCGTTTTGTCCGCGCCAAACACCGGCAATTAAAGCGTGCTGTTAGTAAGTTCTATCCGGAGCTGGCCTTGGTGATCTTGCAAGACCCGCAAGAAAAATTTCAGAGAGCGGAGAAATTAAGAGCAATGACCGATGCGCCTCTAGACTCCCCTTTTGCCTATGTAATCAGTCCGCGTCGAAGTGATCACTCGG
>DATCFR010000139.1:0-2050 GCA_036509405.1 Saccharimonadales bacterium (SeqCode) | reverse complement strand
AATAAGCTGATCAACACCCTCGACGCCTTTCTTAAACGGCTTGATGATATTGAGGCTGATAACGCCGCCCGTGATCAGCACATTGCCCGGCTGGAGCAATGGATCAAACAAGTCGCCCAAAAAACTGGCGTCACGCTGGATTCGTAGATTATGCAAGGCTCGATGAGTGACGACAAAGAGAAACTCTTCGAAGAAATCCTACTTCAAGAGCTGAAGGTCATTCGTGAATATGTCCAGGATATACCGGCAATCAAAGCGGATATTATCGACCTCAAAGCTGATGTCAATGTATTGAAAACGGATGTGGCTGTACTCAAAGCTGATGTGCTAGTACTGAAAACAGATATGAAGATTGTAAAATCAATTCTTGCAGACCATGGGCGGCAGTTTAAGCGGACCACTGCACGAGTTAGCAAACTTGAAGCCAAAGTCTAAACGTTAGCAGTTACGCCAAAAGGTCTTCCGGCCCTGTGACCTCTTCGAGTTCAGCCGCGAATGCATCGCCCTGAATGTCTGCTTCGTGCATTCGTCTGGCTTCTACTATATCCGCGCTCACAAACCCCTGCCTCGTAACCCGAAAATCACGATTGTCCAGATCATTTCCCAGGTCGGTCTCGTCCATAAAAACCTGAAGGTTTCTACCCTCATCAGCTGTGTGTTCTAGGTAATCGTATCTGCCATCCTCCACAGAATGCCTGTAAACATGCGTATTATCCCAGCGCAAGGCAAATACCTCGCCTCCGTACTCCAGCCTAAGAGTAAGGTGAGGCGCCCAGTTAGATTCGGCGTCAAAATGCAGATCTTCCATGTTAGTATATTGTAAATTGACTGTATGCTCTGTCAAGGCGCTGGCGGATACGCTGATAAACGGCTAGACTATAGGGGTGAAGAAGATTTCCGCGCTTGGCGGCAGAACCTATCGGCATTTGATGCACGACAGCATGCGCCGCAATTCATCACTGCTTATTTTGAGCCAGGCCATCATGGCCGGCAGCCTGTTTTTGTTCTGGGTCATTAATGCACACCTGTTTAAGGCAAGCGAAGTGGGCTTAGCCACCTCATTCGTGAGTTTCAGCCTGCTGGTGGCAACCTTCACAAATCTTGGCCTGCCGAACACCATCATCCGCTTCTTGCCGGCCAGCAAGCGTAAAGGTGGCCTGTTTGCAGCCACCGTCGGCCTGGTAACGCTGGTCTCTTTAGCCGGTGGGGTGCTAGCCGTGCTCCTTATCAGACATTTGGTGCCAAAGCTCGGCTTCGTGCGCTCCTCGCCACTATTGGAAGTGTTACTGATCCTGCTAGTCATGGGCACCGCTTTGAGCACGCTGCTGGACGGCTCGCTAATGGCCTTCCGCAAAGGTGAGTATGTGCTTGCAAGGGCACTGGTGACCAACCTGCCTCGCATTATCTTACCCTTTGCCGTGATTACGGCTGGCGTCAAGGGCATGACGGGCGTTTATGTGGCGACGTTACTGCTCGGCATCCTGCTGAACTTTTATAACCTCCTCGGCAAAGTGTTAAAATCCCAGAGTTTGAAGCCCACCATTAGCGAAGTCACAGCCCACTGGGCCTACGCCGCCGGCAACTACTTCGGTGGTATGTTTGGCATTTTGCCGGCAACCCTAGTGCCAATCATTGTCCTTGGCCGTTTGGGGCCAACTAGCGCGGCGTACTATTACATGCCGGCGCAGATGGCACTCTTCTTGAGCTTGGTCTGCGGCGCGGTCTCGCAAGCACTTATATCGGAGACATCGCAGACCGAAGACGCAGAGCAGCACCGCGTCTTCTTTCGCAAAGCATTAATTCACCAATACCAGCTACTTGTGCCGATTATCGCCGCGTTGTGCCTGATTGGCTGGCCTATCCTCAGGATCTACGGCAAAGCTTACGCCGCGCACGGCTATGTGCCGCTGTTAATCTTAGCTGTTTCCGGCCTTATTGTGGGCATAAACTGGCTCGGCGACACCTGGTTGAACGCCAAAAAGCGCAGCCGCGACTACTTCCTCATGAACGCCTTTAACTCGCTGGCCGTAGTAGGCTTCGTATACCTGTT
>DATCFR010000138.1:0-5441 GCA_036509405.1 Saccharimonadales bacterium (SeqCode) | reverse complement strand
GGGTTTTCGCATGACGCTTTTGGAAGCCGACGACGCCGTCTTCACCCGGACGCTCGAAGCTATCAAAGATTTCGTGGCATGATTCGTAAAACTGCCAAGCGGATTATTCGCCGCCTGGCGGCGAATAATTACCAAACGTTTAATCGGATTGAGCTGAACCGCCAGCGCTTGCTTGAGAATGTGGCATACATGCAGAAACTACATCCTGAGCAAGCCGTCATAACGGTGCTTAAGGCCAACGCCTACGGCCATGGCCTGCTCCAAGTGGCCGAGATATTGAATGACGCTGATTGCGCGTTTCTGGCGGTAGATGGCTACTTTGAGGCTGCTCAGATTCGCGACATCACGCGGCATCGTATTTTAGTAATGGGTCCCATCAAGCTGCAAAACACAGTTCTCGTAGATACTAAGCGATGCTCGTTTGTGATACAGGACGTGGCCGGGTTGCGAGCATTTGGCAAGCTCAATCGGCCGGTCCGGGTTCATATGGAGCTGAATACCGGTATGTATCGACTGGGGCTTGAGCCGGACGAAGTTGCCGAGTATCTGCAAGTCCTCAAGCAATATCCAAAGTTGCGGCTGGAAGGAGTCATGACACATCTGGCCGACGCCGATAACCCCAAGACTGACGCTTACACAAAAAAGCAGGTGCAGTTATTTGATCGAATAGTCGAAAGGCTTTTGGTTGAAGGTTTTCAGCCGCGATATTTTCATGTAGCTCAAACCGCCGCCAGTACAAAAGCGCATAGCCGTTACGCCAACGCCATTCGTTTAGGCATCGGCCTGTACGGCATTAACCCCTTGCTGCCGGCCGATGAGCATTTTAAGGATTTGGGTGGTCTGCAGCCTGTTCTGTCGCTCAAAAGCACTATTATTAAAATCTATGATCTTAAAAAGGGCGACCGTGTGAGTTATAACGGTATATTCACGGCGCCGGGTGCCATGCGTATTGCCATTCTGCCGCTTGGTTACTACGAAGGGCTACCGCGCGAACTTAGTGACCGTGGCACGGTGAGTATCGACAAACGTCAACTGCCGATTCGCGGAAGAATCTGCATGAATCACACCGTCATTGATATTAGCCGCGCAAAACTCAGCGTTGGCGACGAGGTAACTGTTATTAGCGCCGATCCATCTGATGCTAACTCGATTCATGCTGTCGCCTTGGTCGGTGTCTTTGCCTATGATTTGATGGCTAGCCTGTCTAGCAGCATCAAGCGAATTATCGTCTAGCACTGGCCGTCTTCGCTCGCGAGATGGTACAATACGTTATGACGATGCCAAAACGCGTGGCCATTCTCGATGCCGGTGGACAATATGTGGACTTAGTGAAAAAGGCCGTAGAACGGCAGGGTATTCCGGCCGATGTGTTGCCGCTTGATACCAAACTTGGACAGCTTAAAGACAGCTACGGCGCGCTGATTATTTCCGGCAGCCCGGCCAGCTCGCATCAGGAAGCGGCGCCGCAGCCCGACCAGTCAATCTGGGGCAGCCCTTTGCCGCTGCTCGGTATCTGTTACGGCATGCAGGCCATGGTGATGGCGCACGGCGGCCAGGTCACTAAAAACGCCATCCGCGAAGACGGCCGCGTGGTCACTCAGGTAGATACCACGCACCCCTTATTCAAAGGTATTAAGAAGGACTTTACCGGCCTGTTCACACACGGCGACTTTGTGCAGTCTATCCCGGCCGATTTTGAGACATTGGGTTCGCACCGTTTGAGCGACGGCTCGACCGCCTACTCGGCAGTGGCTTTTGGCAACAAGCTGGGCGTGCAGTTTCATCCTGAAGTGTTTGATGATACCCCTGAAGGCTACCAGGTGTTTAAGAACTTTCTGTTTGGCATTGCCGGGCTCAAAGCCGATAAATCCTTTCAAGATAAACGGCTGAAGCAACTGATTGCCGACAAACAGCAGCTGATCGCCAAGCAAGCCGGTGACCGGCACGTTATTGCTTTTGTCAGCGGCGGCGTAGATTCCGGCGTAGCCACGACGTTGGCGACGCCGGTCATTCCGGCCGAGCGCCTGCACGCCTTTTATATCGACCACGGCTTTATGCGCGATGAGGACGACCTGGTCATCGAAGCCATGCAAGCCGCCGGTATCCCGGTCCAGAAAATTGACGCGGCCGCTGACTTCGAGCAGGCCACTACGGAGTTTGACGGCCGAGCTTACGGCCCGCTGAAAGACACCACCGATCCGGAACTTAAGCGTAAAATCATCGGCAAAGCGTTTATTGACGTACAGAACCGTCTGGTCGCCGACTTGAAACTCACCGATGTTATGCTGCTGCAGGGCACCAATGCTGCTGATCGCATTGAGAGCGGCCACAGCACCGGCGACAGCCACACCATGACCATCAAAACGCACCATAACCAGGTGCGCGAAGTCCAAGAACTCAAAGCCGCCGGCCGCCTGATCGAGCCAATTGATGATTTATTTAAAGACGAGGTCCGCGAGCTGGGCCGCGAATTGCGCCTACCCGAAGAGCTGGTCGAGCGTCAGCCGTTCCCGGGTCCGGGCCTGGCCATCCGCATTATTGCGGTCGCCGAACCGCCGGCCACACTTGAGCCCGACCCTGAACAAACAGCCGTCCAGCAATTTCTTGATGAGCAATCACTAAGAGTCCAGGCTCATGTCTTGCCGATTCGCAGCGTCGGCGTTGGCGGTGACGAACGTTCGCATTTATCAGTCGTGGCGCTGGAGGGCAAGCTAAGCGCCGACCAACTGGCCAAGCTCGGTGCCGATCTGCCAGCTCATTTCCGCGAAACCGTAAACCGGGTAATTTACGCACTTGGGCCGCGGCCGCTTAAAGATTTTTCGTTGACCAAAACCTTGCTTAGCGCCGATGTGCGCGAGCAGCTGCGTCATGCCGACCGTATCGTCTTTGAAGCCATGCGCGCTGCCGACTTACTCGATAAAATTAAGCAGTTCCCCGTAGTACTGCTGCCGCTGTCCTTCGGCGGCCCGAGCAAGCGCTCCATTGTGCTGCGTCCAGTCACCACCAGCACCTTTATGACTGTTCAGGCCCTGCTGCCTGGCCGCGACTTTTCCGACGACTTTCTCAGCACCATCGCTGAGCGCATTCTTAGCGAAGTCCCCGGCATTTCTCAGGTCTTCCTCGACCTGACTAACAAGCCGCCCGCCACCACCGAGTGGGAGTAGATTGATTTCCGTACAGTTAAATTGTATAGTAATACATTACGATGTCATTTTATGAAGAAAACGGCCCCGATATTGCTGCTGTGCCGACGGCTGCTCAGCGAGAAGCCTGCTACCAGTATCTGGCCGAGCGGGCTGTCCGGCCAGATTTTGTCATGGTACAGATCGGACACAGCGGTCTCTCGGTGGCCGATCAGCAGGCGCCATGGCGAGGCGAACGCCGCTATTTTGGCGCTGTTGCCTGGCTACAGGACGAGAACGTCAACATCCAGCCCCCGAATCCGAATGTTCAATTTCTGAGCTTGAACTTAGGTGGTGAACCGAAGGGGGACGAAGAGCAAGCCGAACAAGAGGCGGCCGAATCCTGGTACTCGGGCCCTTACGATTTCTCTGTACCTCTCTCGGACGGCATAGCCCACGAGGTATTTTTCGGTGATGTCATCGGCGATTCTCGGGTTACCGACTCAACCAAACGAACCCCGCTGCTCTTGGCCGAAGCCAGCCGGCTGCTGAGCCCGGGCGGCCATGTCGTCATCCGCGAAACTATCTCCCCGGGCAGAGCGCTAAAAAGCCTCACCACTGAAGTGCTTGCAAAAGCGGGCCTGAAATCTATGCTGCGCCTGCACTGGGGCGACCCGCTATGGTCGCAGCTCGAAGAGTCGTATGACGGCCAAACCACATCCTGGTTTCCGAAAAAAGAAAACTTTTACCAACTCCTGACAAAAACCGCTGGCGAGCAGGAGTAGAAACTATGCTTGATATTGAGTCACCCTCACTTGTAGCTCCGATTTCGGTGAAGGGGGGATTTGATCTTGACACTTATCTGCAGCAGTGCGATCAGAACCCAACTTTCACCATGGTGGAAATTGGCCCTGGACGCTACCCAGTGGCGTATCAGCAGCCTACCGGTTTCACGGGATTACGCGAGTACATGGGAGTGAGAGCCCCACTGCGGCCTTTGTCGAAGCAGGAAAAGCTGGCTATTGAAGCTCTTCAGGCCGAACATGTTGACGAGAATATTGCATATATTGATCATAAGCTTGGAAGGTTTGTCTCGGGCAAAAGCCGCCTCTTTTTTACCGGCAGAAACAGGGCATTTTACCACGGCCCTTACGACCCAGCTACGGATCTGGAAGCTGGCATCGCTGATGAAGTCGTTCTAAGTGATATAGCCGGCGACCCTCATGTTGGCCGTTCCGAGAAACGAACCGCGCGCTTATTACATGAGGTCAGCCGCTTAGTGGCTGATAGTGGCTTTGTGGTTGTGCGCGAAACCCAAACTCCCGGTTTCGCCAGCCGCCGCTTAACTAACAAATTTCTTGATGAAGCTGGCTTGCAAAGCATTGCCAGGTACACCCGCCTAGACACGGAGTGGCCGCAGCTCGAAGCACGATATGGTAACCCAGAGCAGGTTGGCAGGGGAAGTTTTTATCAGTTCCTCGCGAAAGCCGTCGTCATAAGATAACTGAGCTATTAGCCCTCTGGAGCTTGACGTGCCGATCGCTGCATTTCTTCGAAAGTGGCTTCATCCATTGTGCCGACTTCGCCTATGATGTGGCGCATAAGTTGTGCTGTTATGTGGCGCCTATCGCGAGGCAAATCGAAGAATGCCTTCATGAAGCTGGCTGGCCACAGCGGTGGCTCCCACCCCATTGTCTCGTCATCACCTCGGTGAGGTTGCTCAAGCACCACGCTTCCGCTCGCCAGGCCACCGAGGTACGAGATGTCATCCACGATGAGCTTCCAGCGTTGCTCCGGGCCAATAACGCCACTTTTTCTGGCAAAGCTTTGTCCCACCTGGCAGCGTGGGCCGTGATCACGATTAGTCACTTCAAGGATTTGGCTCAAGTTGTGTTTTTGAAACAGGACGGCAGCCTGACCGATTTCGTATTTAGTGTTTTTGGATTTGGTATCAAGCACTGCTTGCTCGATCAGTTGATGGATTGTTTTCTTACTGTCTGGCCAGGCAGCATGATTGGCAATTAAGGCAAAGGCCTCAAGTTCTTCAAATTTTTCCAAAATAAAGTCCTGCGAGACTTGGGCTTCGATTGCGCCGTCCTCTCTCTTAGAGGCTCCCGTTCCCATGGTGATTAAGGCGACTCGCTCAGGGCCATGATCAAGCAGGCTTAAAACCATCATTGGCCCGCTGCCCATGCTTTGAGTTTCGGGCGTGCCCCACATCATACGTTCCCAGCCTATGGATTGAAGGTGTCGGCCGTGGAGGAGTACACCAGTATCCACCGCATTAATTTCCGAGGATGACATATATAAACTTTGACA
>DATCFR010000137.1:0-2583 GCA_036509405.1 Saccharimonadales bacterium (SeqCode) | reverse complement strand
CAGGCGCGACTGCGCCTGGTGACATCTTCTAGCAATACCAACGCGTCTAGCCGCGCCGTGCTAATGCCGGCAGTGCCCAATAGAGCTGTAGCAGTTTGTAGCCAATCTTTGGAGGATATCATACGTCATACACATTATAGGCGATATGCTGTTTGTATGATCCTTGACCAATTTATTAGGTATATTGTATAATTATTAACTAATTATGAGACCGCATACTTCGCCTGATGTGCTATTAGGAAGAAAGAGTCCTACTAAAGAGCGTGTACGCAGGGTTATTCGAACGGCTCTGCAGGGAGCCGGAGTAATCAAGAAAACTGATCAGGCTCGCCATGCTGAAGATCAGAGCATACACAGATTACGAATCGGCAACAAGGCGCGCGCTCTAGGTAGAAGCGTTGGCAGTGAAGCGCTGGCGCAAGGAGTCGAATTGCGCGCAGAGTCGAAATTTACTGTTTTTGCCAGAGGCAAGAAAGAAACGCCTGATCACGATATGACCCGGTGGTCTATCACAGTTATGTCTCCTAAAAACGCGACTGCCCAATTTGAGATTGCTCAGTCAGACACTTTGCCCGTTCCGCTCAGTATCACTGTGGCCGAAGCCGGGTCGGGCTATCGTGTGTATGAACCGAGAGAGCTACTCCCTTATCAGCAAGACGAAATGTATTTGACGGCCGCCGCTTTGCTGTGGGCGCTATGTGATAAAGGGGAGCGAATCGTACCCTCAGAGGCCCTTGGGAGGGCCGAGGCAGGTTGAATAATGAGTCTTGATCCAGTAGCTCATGTTCGGCGGCCTGGAGTTTTTCGATGAGATCATCGATGTCGCCGTTCAGGGCGGCGGGGATGTTGGAGCGGCTGTAGCCAATGCGGTGGTCGGTGATGCGATCTTGCGGGAAATTGTAGGTGCGAATTTTTTCGGAGCGGTCGCCGGAGCCGATGAGTTTTTTGCGGGCGTCGCCGAGTTCTTTTTGTTCCTCTTCAATTTTTAGCTGCAGGAGGCGGGAGCGCAGGATGCTCATGGCCTTGGCCTTGTTTTTGATTTGGGATTTTTCATCTTGGTTGGTGACGACCACACCGGTGGGCAAGTGGGTGATGCGCACGGCCGAATCGGTGGTGTTAACAGATTGGCCGCCGTGGCCGCCGCTGCGAAAGACGTCGATGCGCAGGTCGTTTGGGTCAACGTCGATGTCGGTTTCTTCGGCCTCAGGCAGTACGGCCACGGTGGCTGTGGAGGTGTGGACGCGGCCCTGGCTTTCGGTAACTGGCACGCGCTGCACGCGGTGCACGCCCGCCTCGAATTTGAGGTTTTTGTAGGCTTCGGGGCCGCGGACGGCGAAGGTTATCTCCTTGAAGCCGCCGGCCTCGCTGGGCGATTCGCTGAGCAGTTCGATCTTATAATCGTGATTTTCGGCCCAGCGAGCGTACATGCGGTACAGTTCGCCGGCAAACAGGCTGGATTCGTCGCCGCCGGCTGCGGCCCGGATTTCGATGATGACGTCGTGGTCGTTGTTGGGATCGGCAGGCGTCAGGGCCTCGCTTAGTTTCTCATTATTAGCGGTGATTTGTTTATTAAGTTCTTCGATCTCGGCTGTGGCCATTTGCTGCATGTCGGCGTCAGGACCGTTTATTAATGCTTCGGCTGATTTCTTATCTGATAGCAGCTTGGCTTTTTCATCGAATAGAGCAATCAGCTCATCGAGCTGGGATTTGCGCTTGGCCAGCTTGGGATAATTTTTGTCGCTGTAAACTGCCGGATCCTGCAGTTTGTCATCTAATTCCGCTAGTTCGGCTCGTAATTGTCGCTCTTTTTCTTCCATCTTAAACACTATATCACCTCTGTAGTATATTGACAAAAGTACATTTATTTGCTACTGTATAAGTAGTCTAAAACTAGAAAATAAACATGCCAGAGCAAGCACCGCCACCCCAAACCAGGTCTTACAACATTGATCCGAGTGTTGCCGAATCCATGGCGGGCGTGGAACAGCCGTATAGAGACGAAGCTTATGCGGCCGAACAGGCGCTGGCTCATCCGCCGGCTCCAGCAAGGCGGCTAGAAGACGGCGCGTTGATAGCAACCGGCTTCGACCCGTTACCATTAAAGTATGCGGCTCAAGTTAATAGAGGGCGTGCCGATCAGGCCTCAGATGCTTATGCCTTAGGCCAGGGGGGACCGACCGAAGTACTTACCATATCTGACGCTCAAAAAATGGCTGCTGATCCGAGAGCCCGCCAGTTAATGCGCGAATTAATAGAGAAAAGTTAGATACGTTATTTGCCGGGCTTGATGGCTTCGGCTTTGGCCTCGGCCTTTTCGACGCGGGCGGCGTGGCGCTTGGCTTGTTTTTGGGCAGCGGCGGCGCGCTTGTCTTTGGAGGCCTGGCCGGCTTCGGCGCGTTTCTTGAATTTGTCAACGCGGCCTTCGATGTCGAGGACTCGTTCTTCACCGGTGAAGAAGGGGTGCGAGGCGGAAGTGATGTGTACCTTGACTAAGGGGTATTCCTTGCCGTCTTCCCACTTGACGGTTTCGTCGGTGGCGACGGTGGAGCGCGTCAAGATGCGGGAACCGTTATTTAGGTCCTC
>DATCFR010000136.1:0-3863 GCA_036509405.1 Saccharimonadales bacterium (SeqCode) | reverse complement strand
CTGGCGGCCGAAAAAACATTAGATAGCGGCGAGAGGGTCTGGCAGAAAATGAACCTGCGCCATTTTGAAACTCGCTTAGATGGAATCGCCGCCGACCACGCATTCTTGCCAGGAGATGATTTAGTTAAGCTACGCTGGTTTAACAGAGCAGAGCGCGCCTCTATTGAGCTCATTCCGGGCGGCCAAGAACTGATGCTCGCCGGCGGCTATATAGACCCTCCAGGCACACAACCCCAATCTTAACAGCACAAATTTTACGAATGGTACTTTTTATGTTACACTTAACTTAAATGTCCCCTGCAGGCTTAGCAAAAATTCCCTATCCCAGTCAGTGGATAGATTTATATGACCACTTCAGCATAAATGTCCGCGGGGCGACCGTCGAGGAATTACGGACTGAAGAAGCATTAATTTTTGAAGATGTCATTCCAGACGGTCTTGGCACCGGCTATTTCTACAATACGCCCCCGAGCGTCGCTCAGTTAGGCGTTGCCCTAGCCGTGGCGCCCAACCCTAAAATTCAGGAACTGGCCGCCAATAGAAACTTTAGCTCCCGTGCTCTGGTACAGGCACTGCGCACTCACAAAGTCCTCTCAGGTCTTAAATTACTAGATATAGGATGCGGCATGATGCCTGGCTTCGCCTTGGCCGCTAAATCCCTTGGCGCCGAGGTTCATACTGTAGACGGAGAAGCCCTACAGCCGGCCATTCAAGAGAAGTTGGATAGCCATACGGTCATTGATTTGGGGGAAACAGGAGCAGCATCTGCAATTCGGGCTACAAGCGGCGGCGCATTTAATTATGTCACCCCAATTATGATCGGAACCGTACCGGGCCACCCTGACTTTAAGGAGCTGAGCGAGCAGGCAATCCAAGATTTGGGGGAGGAGCTCCTCGCTCCTGGCGGTCATTATTACGCCGGTACCGGTTTGCTGCAAAAGTCATAACTAAGCATGCCGCTAGTTTGCTATATTTAAGGTAGTGCAATTTAAAGAATTCATCACGCAGCAGCGGGTCGGCATATTTATTATTGGTGTGCTGACATTCGTTGTGGCGCTGGTTGCGGCGCACGTGACAGGCTTTGCGACAATTGGCAGCGAATTATTCGTCGATTTGGCGGCGTCGGCGGTGACCATTGTCTTTACCGCCCTTATTATCGATTACCTGCGGCTCAAAGAGCAGAGCAATAAGACCATTAGCGCCGCCAGCTTGGCCGAAGATGAAATCAAGGCCACCTGCTTTCGCGTTAAATGGCGCATGGCGCGCCTGTTCGGCCTGGAGCGCCGCAATTCCGGGCGCGATAACATCAGCAACCGGCAGGAGGCCAAGGCCTATCTGGATAAAGTCACTGCCGAAGTTGATGACTATTTGTCTGGTTACAAGTTCGCCAATGACACGACAGCCGTAAAAGGGAAGACCTTCCAGCAGTATCTGGACCGCTTACAATCCGCCCAAACCGAGCTCGAGCAAACGCTCATGCTTTATGAATACGCGCTCTCCTACAGCCTGCGCGAACGGGTGCTGGCGCTGCGCAGCGAGCTACAGCTGTCCGAGCGCCTGCTCGGGTTTATTGACACCTCGGAGTCCTTCAATAAGGCCAACTTATCGCTTATTCGCGTGACGGCACAATCAGTATACGAAGCCATCGAAGCCGTGCTGGAACATGATTCACGCACTGCCACCGGCGTGCCCATTCACGCCAAAAAACTCGAACTCGAATAGCACGGTCTCTAACAGAGAGCCGGGCATTGATTTTTAATGATTTATTTGTCATAATATATGCATGCATACGGAGCGTTTTCCAGGCCCCGAAATCCATTACGCTCCCGCGGACGACCGGGGACGTCGGTTCGGGCCAAGACGGCTACTGGGGCAGCGGCTATTACGAGATCAGATAGAGGAGATCGATCCGCTCGCAGGAGAGAACAATGGCGCGACGCCTGACAGTGATAAAGTCGGCGCCCTCATTGACGATTCTATGTATGAGTTCCTGGGGACAGATCGTTCTGCAGAACATAATACTCGAATTCTGGAATCCTACAGACGCTTTGCCCCAAGAAGAGGCGTTGGCGAGGTGGATAGAATGGCTATTCTCATGCACGATTTCGTACACAAAAGAATCTTAGAACCCAAAAGAACTGCCCTGCAATTGGATCCTGAACTTGAACCTGGATCGGCTGAAACGGCCATTCGAGCAGTCGATATCAAAGAAGAGGCCTTGACAGAATTTGAGAAAATCCAAAATGCAGTAGGTGACCAAGACGGCCTGATGAAGGCCTACTTATTCGCCATCGATACTGCTAAATGGGAAGAGGCGGCTCGTCCGTGGCGACCGGGTGCCACCGCTAAAATTGACGCGCTGGTCAAGGAAAAAAAACTCACTGAGAACGAAGCCAGAATCCTCAAGGCCGCGGTCCACAAAACCGATGAGCTTGACGATATGGACATTGACGAGCTCACACGCGTCTTAAAAGATAAGGGCGCCTTGCTAGTCGACCTGAAGATCGGCGACATCTTCGAAACCACCGTCAAGTATAACGTCCGTGGCCTGTTTTTTAAGGCGCTAGAAACAATGGACAACATTAAGAACCCTCCGGCGGGCAATCCAGCCTCTACCTTCCGCGACTGCATCGAGGCGCTGAGCTTCTTCGCGCCAGCGTTGGGCTTGCACGGCTACAAGGAGCTGGCCGCAGAACTACGAGGCGCCGCGCTGGAGTGGTTGTTTGATGATCCCAATGGTGACGTCAAACGCCAGCATGATTCGTCCCAGCGGCACTTTAGCACCGTCCGTAACATCGCTATCGAGACAAAAGAAAAGATGTTCTCGCACATACCACTGGAAGACACTGAGGCCCGCCTAAAGACCGAGGGCTCGGGACGCGAGAAGAAGGCCAAGCCAAAATACCTGGAGGTACACGAACTACCTGACACCATTGGCATAGCCTTCGTAGTGCCCGACACCATGAGCCCTAAAGACATGCTGCGTTTCGCCCAAAACTATATGGGCGCGCTCACTTGGGGACCGCATAGAATCGTAGCCAGGCATCCTGTGGATACTGACCCCGCCTTTGAGCACGTACAGAAAAAGAATGATTACAACGCGATTAACCTGTCCTTCTATTACTATCCTGACGAGGGCGACCCCGTGCCGTTCGAAGTGCAGATACTCACCAAGACCCAAAGCGCTATGAAGACTTACGGCAAATGGAGCGACTGGCATTACAAGAATGACACTGAGTTTGTGCCGCCCGATCAGCCACTCATGGACCACATGGCCAAGCGTGGTAAGGCCGAGCGCGAACTGGAACCGGCTTCGACCGTGCAGTCAATTGCCGAAGAAGTTTCCAAATCGCCCGAACTGCCCGTGTTCGTATTTAATAAGTTGTTCCGGGCCATCGACGCCAACGGCCAACGGCTCTTGGTGCCGATCGCGCTTCAAGAAAAGGCCACCGAACTAGCCGATATGCTAACCGATGGATTAGGCGAGGAAGGCGATTTGACCGTTCTGCCCGCCGCTTATCTGAGCAAAGCTCAGTTCGCTGACGCCCTCAGCCTACTCGGTGTGGACATCAACAAAGATCAAAATATTCTGAATGCTTTAGAGCTAGTTAAGAGAGAGGCGAGGAATAAGCGTTCCGACGGTAAAACCTCGGTGCTGGAAGGGCACCTGCTGCCCGTGGC
Source organism: Saccharimonadales bacterium (SeqCode) (assembly GCA_036509405.1). Lineage (GTDB taxonomy): Bacteria > Patescibacteriota > Saccharimonadia > Saccharimonadales > UBA4665 > DATCFR01. Next base: position 182 of record DATCFR010000136.1, on the reverse strand, counting down.
GTTGGCGGCGGTCATGCTGGCCGTGCAGTCGGGCGAGATTTGGAATAGCGACAAACTTCGCCCTGACGAGTACATTTCGAACATTGTCACTATCGCGCTACTGCACGATTACGTGGAAGCTGAACTGGATCTACTGAAAGATAAAGGCTATAACAGCGGACTTATCCTGCAAAAACGCGAGG
>DATCFR010000135.1:0-3802 GCA_036509405.1 Saccharimonadales bacterium (SeqCode) | reverse complement strand
CGCGGCCGCGGCCTTTATTACCGGCAATGGCATCGGCGCCACGGTAGAAATGCCGGCCGGGGTGGCCCTTTTCAACTCCGGCGCTCCCTCGAGTTATCGGCCGTCCACTTGGTCGAGCTCAACCCTGCTCGGCGTTGCCATTCCTGTCAATTTGGCAGCAACGCTGACCATCAAAGGGCAGGGCAAAGGTGCCACTACCATTAAGCTCAGTTCCAATACCGAGATCGCTTTTTATCCGCACAAGCTGGCCGATTACGATGTCGTGCAGAATATTAACTTTGAAGACTTCAGTGTCGATAATAATAACAACCAAGGCCAGCAGGCGGCCTCGATCTTCGGCACGACAGTCAGTCCTGCGAGCAAATTGCTACGCTTATCTTTTCAAAACCTTAATTTTCGTCGTCTAAGCACCTACAATTACACATTCGACCAGACGGGTACTAATAATAAAATAGCCATTTACTGCGCGGGCAAGCACCTTGCTAGCAATGAATCCACCCAGACGTTCACCAAAGACATTCTGGTTGAAGACGTGTATGTCAAAGATGCTCAACAGGCTGTCTTGTTCTTTTCGGCGAATACCGGTACACCTTCCATCGTAACCAATCATTATTACAATAACGTGGTTTACCGGCGCTGCGCGCATATCCAATCGACATTGCCACAGACTATCATTAGCGAGACTTCCTTCTTTATCTGCGGCTCCGGTTTTGGCGACTACTGCAAGATCGAGGATTGCTACTCACAAGGCATTGGCGACGATGCCATCGAAGTCGGCTCCATGAAGACGATAGACATAATTGGTTTTCGTACCCAGGATCCGTTCACGACTTCAATGACTTTCCGGCAATGCAACCCAGCGACAGCACCATCTGAGCAAGTGATTACTATTAGGAACTGCTACTTCAAGGTCACCAGCGCCATGAATACCATTGCTCAAACCCAAAACGCAATTGATCCGACACAGGAGGGGTCGGGACGGCCCATCCTCTTCATTATTGACCCAAGCGCTGCTGCTTTCGGCACGTTTATTCTAGAAAATACCTGGTACGTGGTTGACAGCTGTTCATATACTGGCGTTACCAGTGGGGCCGGCAGTGCTGGCCGGCTAGGCTTTAACTGGAATACCACGGTTCAAAAAGTATTGATGAAGAATTGCGGAACTATCTACAAGGACTACGCATATAACACTAGCAGCAGCAATAACCTGTTTATACTCTCTCCCGTCATGGCGAGTGACGGTACTTTTACGCCCGTGTTTGTAGCGACGGACTTCACCGTTATCATAGACGGCTGGACGGATAGCGGCAGTTCGGGCCGAGCGACTGTTTTTATGTTCGATCCAGAGGGAGCTGGGCGTGTAACGCTTGATGGCGGCAGCTATCAAGTTGGCCGGGTGGTTACTACTGGTTCTGGTTTATCGCCGTATTTCTCGACGCTGGCACAGGCGGGTAGCCCGACGACTGTTCGGTTGCGCCGCATGAGCGGCAATTACGACACAACGACCAACTCGCAGGTCGGAACCCCGGGGAGGGGCGGTGTTAAGCAGCAATCAGGCGGCAGTTATGGCCAAGCGATTATCGAAGAGAATGACTTTCGTTCGCCATGGCGTGCCAATTCCGGCATTGCCGACGTTATCGTCTCGCAGAATTCTTTATTATCAAGTACGGTGGAACGCGGCAACTTGTCATCTTTCGACAATGGCTACGTGCGCAAAGCCGCAGCCTACGCAATGACATACCAAACCCGCGCTGTCGGCATCACTGCTACTTCATCACCTTTGACTGTCACACTGCCAGCCATTAATACCATACGCTCGCCTTTGCCTGGTGACCCCGCTATGGTCTATAGCGTAGCGGACGAGTCGGGGGGTGCAACTACGAATAATATTACTGTGGCGTGTGCTGGCAGCGACACCATGATCGGTGGCCTAACATCAACGACAGCCAAAATCACGACTAATTACGGCTCATTGAAGTTTTACAGTACGGGAACAACCTGGATGGTTATTTCCTAGTCAATAAGTTAAAGCCCTAGCTGCTGAGCAGGACTTTATTAAAACTGGTATTTAGGATGAGGGCCAGTGCGATACTCAGTAGCAACAATACTAGTAAGACCCAGAACTTGGTTTTTTCGCTCATGGTTTAGTCTCCAGGTCGGCTACGACCACTAGGCGGTCTTTGGGCAGCCACAGGGGCGTGCAGGTAAAGAGAGTTAGTTCCGGCTGCGCCGACTGATTCTCGATGGCGGTGTCGGTGGGCGGCACTTCGTTAATGCTTGCTACCTTGTAAGTGTACGATTTATTGTTCCAGACCACGCCAATTTCGTCGCCCATTTTGACTTTATTCAAGAAGTAAAATACGCCGCGCGGGTTGGTGTAGGTGAAGCGGTGGCCGATCAGCACGGTATTGCCGCCATGGTCCGGCGTGCTGCCGCGGGGCCAGCGCCAGATGCCGTTGTTGAGCGTTTTGTACTGGTTGGCTATGGTGCCTTCTAGGATGGGCTGGTCGAGCAGCATGCTGGGAATGATGACAGCATTGGGTTGCGGCGGCAGACTCGTGGCCGGAGAATGAATTTTTCTCTGTAGCGCTTGACGTTGGCCCGAATGGCTTTGCCAATGAAACAGCAGCCCGGGCACAAATGGCCCAGCAATAATATAGCCGTTGATCAGAATAATCAACGCCAGCAGGAGATTGTTTATTCTCGATAAGCGCATGAGCTTATAATACAGGCGCCGCGGACCAGTTTAGCTTTGGGTGGTGTCTTGGTGGGTGAAGTAATCGACTTCGTTGACGATGGTGAAGAGGGCTTGGGCGCGGATTTCTTCGTCTTCGATGGCGTGAGCCGCGGCGTAGGCGGCTTTGACCATGGACTTATCGTCGTCGGCTTGCAGAATCATCATGATGGCGCGAAATTTTTCTTCGGGCGGCAGATCAAGCTTATCGAGCAGCGGCGCTAATTCTTCGAGGGCGTGCTCTTTGACGTCAAGCAATTCGCGGTCAGCAGGATTGTCCGCCGCGGCTTCTCCCTTGGGCTCGCCGGGCTCGGGCACACCTTTGGCATATTGATAGCTAGGCCGCTTGGGAAAGCCGCCGGCTGGTGATATAACATCGCTGATTTGTCCCTGATCGTCGCCAATCGGGGTGCCGGGGTGCTGCCAGGGCTGGACTTGGGTGTCATCGGTCGGCGCCGGGTTGGAGTGTACGGTGCTGGCATCGGGCGCGATTGTGGCGGCCGGTTCCGCAGGCTGGCCGGCGGGTACGTCCTCGGTCTCTACTGCCTGGTCAACTCCTTCGAGCGGAGCGCTGTCATCATGCTGCTTATCATCGTCATCGTGGTGCCCAAACATTACTCCCCCTCATTCTCATTTATCGTCTTAGGCTATACTATATACAAACTTGTATCGAAAGCACAAGAAGTTTGGAGGGTAGCATGCTGGACGATTTAAAACTGATTCATGAACGCGACGCACAAGATGCGCTCGGTGTAGCCGAAAAGCAATGGCAACAGCTGGGTCATGATTTTAAGCTTGAATTGCCGAAATTTGCAGGCATCACGAACGTTGTGCTGGCTGGCATGGGCGGCTCGGCTTGGCCGGCTTTGTACTTGCGCTCCTGGCCCGGCCTGAGCGTGCCGCTGGAGGTGGTTAGCAATTATGACGTGCCGAACTATGTTGACGAACACACCCTATTTATCTCCTCCAGCTACTCTGGCAACACCGAAGAAACGTTAGCGGCCTTAGAGCAGGCCGAAAAGCGCGGAGCGCGTATTGTTGTCATGACTGCTGGCGGTAAACTGGCCG
>DATCFR010000134.1:0-5153 GCA_036509405.1 Saccharimonadales bacterium (SeqCode) | reverse complement strand
CCAGCGCGCCGTTCACCACCAGTACGCTGCAGCAAGAGGCCAGCCGGCGTCTCGGCTACGGCGTCCGCCAGACCATGAGTCTGGCCCAGCGCCTCTACGAAGCCGGCCACATCACCTATATGCGTACCGATAGCACCATTCTCTCGGGGACGGCCGTTAAAGCCGCCGAACGCTACATTAAGCAGGAATTTGACGCCAAGTACCACCAGGTCCGACAGTTCAAAACCAAAAATCAAAGCGCTCAGGAGGCCCACGAGGCCATCCGGCCGACAGATTTCAACAAAACCGAGGCCGGCGGCGACGAGCAGGAGAAAAAACTCTACCGCTTGATCTGGCAACGCGCCCTGGCGTCACAGATGAGCCCCGCCGAGCTGGAGCGTACCGAAATAACTATCGCCGTCAGCAGCCAGCCCGAAACCTTCGTGGCCAAGGGCGAAATCCTGCGTTTTGACGGCTTTATGCGCGTGTACGGTGGCGGCAAGGACGACACGCTACTGCCACCTCTTAAGAATGGGCAAGCGCTCAAGGCCCAGACCATTACCGCCACCGAAACCTTCAGCCGGGCGCCGGCCCGCTACTCCGAGGCCACGCTGGTGCGTAAACTCGAAGAGCTCGGCATCGGCCGCCCCAGTACCTACGCGCCTACTGTTTCGACCATTCAAACCCGGGGGTACATCGAAAAGACCGATCTGGAAGGCACCGAAAGAGAAGTCACCGAACTGGTCCTTGCAGGAGGCAAAGTCACCACCAACGCCACCAAAGTTATTACGGGGGCCGACCGCGGCAAGCTGCTGCCCACCGCCATCGCCGAGGTGGTAACTGACTTTTTGGTTAAGTATTTCCCATCGATCGTCGACTATGATTTCACGGCTCGTGTCGAAGAAGATTTCGATAATATCGCCGCTGGCAACCAAACCTGGGAAAAAATGATCGCCGACTTTTATAAGACATTTCATCCGTTAATAGTGAAGTCCGAGGACGTGCCGCGCAATGAGGTCTCCCAGGCCCGCGAGCTCGGCACCGACCCCAAGTCCGGTGAGCCAATTTACGCCCGCTACGGCCGCTACGGCCCGATGCTCCTCAAGGGCGATACCGAAGACGAGAGTAAAAAGCCCCAGTTCGCCCCGCTACCGGCTGGCACCACGCTTGACACCGTCAACCTCGAACAGGCCCTAGAAATGTTCAAGCTGCCGCGCACTGTCGGCAAAACCAAAGACGGGCAAGAAATGAAGGCCAACATCGGCCGTTTTGGCCCTTACGTGCAGGTGGACAAGACCTATGTATCGATTAAGCCCTTGGACCCACAAACCATCACTGAAGCTGAAGCCCGCGAGCTCTACGAACAAAAGCTGGCCAAAGATGCCGCCAAGAATATCAAGGAGTTCAAGAGTGGTCTGAAGATTCTAAACGGCCCTTATGGACCCTACGTGACTGACGGTAAGAAAAACGCCCGCATCGCCAAAGATCAAGACCCGGCCAAGCTAACCGAGGCTGAAGCCAAGGCTATTCTGGCCGCTGCCCCGGCGAGGAAAGGCGGTTTCCGCCGTCGTAAGGGCACTACAAAAGCCAAGTAGTAACTGCAATTCGCGAGCTGATTTATTTACAAACATTGATTTTATTGTATAATTAAATCATGTCGGCGCTAACTATTGAAGACCTCCACCAGCAGCAATTTGAAGAGGTATTAGATACTGGATTGCAGGACGCTTTCGTTCGGGCAGAAAAAGCTGACCACTATGAATTTAGCCCTCTTATCTACGGCACGGGTGTACTTAATGTAGCTTCAAATGATCAAGGGCCGCTCACTCTTTTGGACATAGGCGCCGGTGCCGGCGCGTACCTTGCCGAAGCTAAGCAGCAGCGTGGCAGCAGCCTAAGAGCAGTCGGCATCACCGCTCTCAAACATTTTCCCGAACAGCCAGGAGTGGAGTACGTATATGGCGACATCCAGCGGCAGGCAACTTGGCAGCCTCAAGAGAGCCTTACGGCCGGTTCGGTTGACATAGCGGTTTCGTGCCTTACATTTCAGCACCTGATAGATCCGCTGGCAGCCCTGAGAAATACTTTTTCACTCTTGAAGCCAGGAGGTCACCTATTCGTCGACGCCGTCATTCTACCGTTACCCGCACGTCGCGCTGCTAAAGAAGTCGCCGCGGCTATAGGGGCTGGGTTGCGGGCGAATACCGGACAATACGGATGTTCGTATGGTATTAGGTCGCTGGCTGAGAGCCATTCTTCACTGATAGGTGATCGCTCTGTGAAATGTATAGAGTTTGGTGGACATCTAAGGAAAGACGGGGGCAGCTTATTTGAAGGCCTTGAGCCTCATATAGCTGGAAAATCCGATCCCATAATTGCTTATAGCTTAGCGAAAGCGTCATAAAACAATGACTGCGCATTCCCCTAAGCCGTTTGCGTCCCTCCAGAGGTAGTGGCCTGGTAATATTTCTACAACATCTAATAGGTACGGCTGTCAGGAATGTGCTACAATACAGTTAATACCAATAAAGTGTTGACTTTTAAAATTAGAAGTTTTATAATACTAAATAAGTTAAGACGATGAAAGAATATTGACCTATGGCGCAAACCGAATCTGCCTCCACACTCAAGACCGAACAGCTTGTCAGCGACGTACTGGCAACTATTGAACGCGATCGGGAACGGGAAATTGTAGGGCGGCGTTTTGGCCTCTTTGATCGCAAGGAGACCTTGGAACAGATTGGCGAGATGCTTGGCATTACCCGCGAACGCGTTCGCCAGCTCGAAAAAGCCGTGGTCACCCGTCTGCGGGCCTCGGCAGAGCAGGGCGCTTTGCCACACATCGCCGATTTTCAAGCCAAAGTCTTAGAGCTCTTGCAGGCATCTGGTGGCGTGGCCCGCATCAGCGACCTCACGGCTCAGCTGACTGACACGCCAAGCCGCGAAGAGCAGGCCAGGGTAGCCTTCCTCAGCCAGTTATCACCGGAGTTAGCCGTTGTCCAAGAAGATGATAATTTCTACAATGCCGTTGGCGTCAAAGCCACCCGCGACGAAAAAGCGCTGAAGGCTCGCGTTAACGAACTTATTGAGACTATCAAACAGATCGGCGAGCCACAATCCATCGACCAAATTGCCAAGACCGCCGGCCTGTCTGACTCCAAAGAGGCAGCCGCCCTGGCTAGTATTTCCAAGCACTTGGCCACCTTAAACGGCCGCTGGGGCCTCGTCAAGTGGCCAATGGTCAACCCCAAGAACATCCGTGACAAAATCTACGTTATCCTCAAAGAAAACGGCAAGCACATGCACTTTAACGAAATCGCCTCCGCCATCAAAGACAGCGACTTCAAGCGCAAAGACGTCACCACTCAAGCCATCCACAACGAGCTCATCAAAGATAAGCGTTTCGTACTGATTGGCCGAGGTATTTACGCCCTCAAAGAATGGGGCTACGAGAAGGGCACTGTCGCCGACATTATCAGCGAAGTTCTGCGCCAAGCCGGCGAGCCGCTGCACCGCGATGAAATCGTCAAGCGCGTCCTCAAGAGTCGTTTTGTTAAAGAAACCACTATCCTCCTGAACCTGCAAGGCAAGCCGCAGTTCAAGCGCGTCGCCAAAGCCACCTACGACCTTGCCGAATAGACCGCCGTTCGTTACTGTAGGCGAACACCTCGCCCCAGAGGATGGCTTGCCCTTTGGTTTTGACCCCAAGACGTACCGGTTGACAACAGGGGATAGTGAGCTGGCCGGACTGTTTGTAGCACCGGATGGCAGCCACGCCGTGCATCTGCGCAGACTTGTTGACAGCCCCGATGTTCCCACTAATCTTCTCTTTGAAGAGCCTAAAACAGCTGAGGAAGGCCTGAGCAACGCTCGTCTCTACGCTCACGTGGCAGAATCTCACCTAAGCATGCTCGCGATGGGCAGCTTCGGCATGAAGATCCCCGACCACCAGACAGCCATCGGCTGGTATCCCCCAGCCGCACCGGATTCAGCAAAGCCCGCACTGACTATTTTTAGAAAAATGCCTCGCGTGGGCGGCGTTCCTTTAGATAGAGCCGAAACGGTGACGGCTGAAACCGAGGTGCAACAGGTTATAGCGCCGCAGCTTACATATTATGAGTGGCTCAACACTACCGACCAGCCCTTCTTTTTAAGAGGCTCTGTCGCCGCTCAGCATACTATCGCACCCTCGGAAGAGCCCTTTAGAGTGCTCGATGAAACAACTATTGTCCTGAACAATCTGGACCGGCCGGTGCTGCCACGAACTTTGGGTTTTTCTGCGGATTTAATGTACGACATTTTCGGACTTGCCGGGAGAATTGACGCACTCGCCTCAAAGCTAGGCTCAGCGACGTTACAAGGGCTAGAGGACAGAGGGGCTGACCTTATCGAGACAACCGAGACTGCTCTCAGCCAAAAAGCCAGCACTTCATAAGCATTTCAAACAAAATACGAACATAGGAAACAGTGCGAGCATATAAGGCAAGTAGCCGTAGCGGCAGTTTATTATGAAAGCAGTGGGCGGGCAGAGTAGTATTCATCATGAAAATTAAAAACGGCGGGCAGGAGCGGAAATATTTTGGCAGACGGGTGCGGCAGTGCAGCCATTCAGACACATAGACATGACGTCGCACAATGTATATTTTGCGACTCTAATATACCTGTCAAAGATGAGTAGCAGTACCCCTGCTGCAGGGGACTATACAGAGTTGGTGCCTAATTTAACATGTAGAACGCTGCCCATTACCTCGCGCTAGTACGTAGCCTTGCCATCGCCTAAACTGTCTATACAAGCACTCATACTTTGCCTAGCGTCCATTTGTGATACACGACACTATTTGACTTTTCCACAGGATTGCCGTGAAAACATTGCTTTTCTTGACTTTTGTTTTCAATTATTGACTCCCCTGTCCTCCTACACTTTATATAGAAATTTGACATTTGCCCTGCTGTGTATGTTTATATAGTTTTTTGACTGCGGACGACTATTCGCAAACACCGAACAAATACCGAACTAGCGGGGCAGCAGAACAGGGGTTACTTATAATAAGCCCGTCCATCAACTCGTACGTCAACGTATTGGCCTGGTGTGATATTTTGTCGGCGCAATTGGGTAATCGTGGCCAGGAAGGTGCCTGCCTCCCCTGTTGGGTTATTGCTCTCCAGGTTAAATT
>DATCFR010000133.1:0-3314 GCA_036509405.1 Saccharimonadales bacterium (SeqCode) | reverse complement strand
GAGCGTGTCGGGCGGGGTCATCGGCGTGGTGCTGGCCTTTCTGATCGACTTGGCGCTCAGAGCCTTTACCAGTTTGCAGCCTAATATTGAATGGCAAGTGGTGGTATTGGCGACTGGTGTATCCTTCGTGGTAGGCTTGGTTTTCGGTACGATACCAGCCGTCAAAGCGGCTCGCAAAAATCCCATCGAAGCGCTGCGCAACGAATAAAATCTAGGCGAACAGGGTGTAGATGGCGGCCACGCCCGAAACGGTCATCAGCAAGGTCAGTGCCCAACCCAGGCTGCTTGATAGCTTGCCGTTAGCCCATTCACCCATAATACGGCGGTTGCCTGCTATTAATAGGATAAGCACTAAAATAATTGGTGCTACCACGCCGTTTAGGACGGCGGAGTAGATTAAGGCCTTAATCGGGTTGAGGCCGATAAAATTCAGGCCCAGCCCCACGAGCATGGATATGATGACCACGCCGTAGAAGGCGTAACCCTGCTTGAGCTTGTTATTCAACCCCTGGCGCTTGCCGAGGCTTTCACTGATAGCGTAGGCGCTGGAAGCGGCCAGCACCGGGATGGCCAACAGGCCCATGCCTAAGATACCGATAGCGAAAAGCCAGTAGCTAGCGTTACCCGCGAAAGGCCGGAGCGCGTCGGCTGCTTGGGCGGCGCTGGTAATGTTGGTAATACCGTGCGTGAACAGTACACTGGCGCAGGCCGCGATAATAAAGAACATAACGATGTTCGACAGGAACATGCCGGACCAGACATCGACGCGCATCCTTTTAATTTCAGCAGGTGTCGAGCCGGCGCGCTGCTTGAGGGTGGTTTGGCCAGCGGCAATCTCTTCCTCGATTTCCTGAGAGGTCTGCCAAAAAAACAGATACGGCGTGATCGTGGTACCGAGGATGGCGCAAATCAACAGTATCGAATCCTTGTTGAACTTAACGTGCGGCGTGAAGGTGTTTTTCAGCACATTCCCCCAGTTCGGGTGGGCCAGCAGTGCCGAGAAGATATAGGCGAACAGGATTAAAGCTAGCCACTTTAAATAGCGGGCGTAGCGCACATAGGGCGTAAACACCTGCAGCAGCAGGATGAACACGCTAAAGCCCACGACCAGCAGGCCAAAGTTAAAATGAGGTTTAATTAGCTGGATGGCATTGGCCATGGCGCCGATGTCAGCACCGATGTTAAAAGTGTTGGCTGCGAACAGGAAAATCGTGCTGACATACAGAACTTTTTTGCCAAAATGAGCGCGGATATTGCCGGCCAGTCCCCGGCCGGTGACCAGGCCGATCCGAGCACACATTTCCTGTACCACGGACATTAGCGGGAACGTGAAAGCTGCCAGCCATAGTAGGCCGAAACCGTACTGCGCACCGGCCTGGGAATATGTCGCAATGCCTGAGGGGTCGTCATCCGAGGCACCAGTGGTAAGTCCTGGACCGAGCAGATACCAGTAGCCCTTGGCTTTTTTGAATGGCTGCTGCCCTGTCATAGGCATGCTGCGGGCGATTTTCTGACCGCCCTCATAGCCCAGCTGCAAGGCCTCGGCCGGAGCTTCAACAGCACGCTCGACGTAATGTTTTTTGCTTTTCATGTTCGCCACCACATAATAGCAAAATTGTATAAAAACTTATAGCCACGTTGCCCGGCCAGCAAGCTCCGAACGGCATGCGCTCGCTCATAAAATTATTCGCTCGCTATCGATGGGAACGATAATGCCGTTCGGAGCTTGCTGGCCGGGCCCTAGGTATTGGCAACCTCACGGTCTCGTAAGCAGGGTCCAGCGTAATGCAACCGGACCGGCAAAAGCCGGCCCGCGTGGAATGCACTATCTGTTAGAGCGCAAGGTTACTAAAGGTGTTTGCTGTAGTAATACCAGAAGTGCTTAAGGATCAGCGCGATCAGTATTACGAACCATGCTATGAGGATATCCACATGGTGGCGGCGGATCCAGCTGTAAGCCTTTTGCGCTCGGCCGGCTGGCAGTCGGATGTGCTCTTGGTCAATACTATAGAGGGCCACATACCAGACCATGGTGATCGTTACGACATCTATGCCCAGGCAATACGGGCACAAAGCGTGGATGCTGTAGACGCTTTCATACAGCAGCCAGTAGGCGAAGGTCAGCCCGAGCATAATACCGATATTCATAGCTACCCAGAACCAGCGCTTAAATTTAGCACCGGCCAGCATGGCGCCACCGACAACGGCTAGTACCGGGTAGGCTCCGAGGCCGATGAAAGGATTCGGAAAACCGAAAGCGCTGGCCTGCTTAGTTTTCATGACGCTGCCACAGCTTATAATCGGATTAAGGTTGCAGGAAGGAACGTAATGGGGGTTATTAGCCAATTTGACCTTGTCGAACATGATAATAAAGGCGCAGATGTAACCGATAATGCCGCCAATCAGCAAAATCCACGGCAGCGATCTTTGAAGGGTTAGGTTGCGGGTTGACATGCCAGTTTAGTATACCAAAATTCCTATTCGGCGCACTGGCCAGTGTCGGCGGGCTGATTACGCGCAGTGGCTTGGTCGATAGAACTAATGACTTTATCGGTTGTGAGCGCATAGCCGACATGCTGGTAGGTAGTCGATTCGGCGAAGACCACACCAATGACCGAGCCGGCTTCATTTACCAAGGGGCCGCCGGAGTTGCCAGGTATGATGCTGGCCTGCAGTTCGTAGACGTTGCGATTGGTCGCGCCGTGGCCGTAAATATCGCGGCCAGTTGCCATGAATTCATCGAGTACCGTGGCACCGCCGGCCGTGAACGGCCCGCCGCCGGGGTAGCCCATAACGGCGGCTGCTGTACCCTGCTCCACATGGCCGCTGGCAATCGGCAGTTTTGGCCCGGCCAGATTGCTCACGCGCAGTACAGCGAAGTCCAGATTGGAATCGAACCAGATAACGGCGGCGCGGTGCAGTCCGTTGCCATCTTGAACGTAGGGTTGGCGAATGCCAGCCACGACGTGCGCGTTGGTGGCTATCTCATTGGTCGCCACCACGAAGCCGGAACCTTCCACGACGCCGCCGCAGCCCTGGCCTTCGACCTTAACGACTGAAGCCCGGTCGCGAGCCACGGCGGGCTGAATGCTGCCAAGGTTCGGACTGGTGACATTTGAAGGTGGACTTGGCTCGCTGCCGATGAAAACTTGCGGAAAACCGTTCGGATCAATTAGGCGCCCTAGGTCGGCGATAAGCGTGGGCGCTGCCGGCAGCTGCTGATTTAGGAACTTAATAATGCGTGAACTCTGCAGTTCGGTACGCATATTCATAGAGGGAAGAGTGCTGAGCACGGACGCCAGCAGCCAAACGCT
>DATCFR010000132.1:0-9599 GCA_036509405.1 Saccharimonadales bacterium (SeqCode) | reverse complement strand
CAAGGCATCGGTGGTACTCAAGCCCCCCTTGTGCTCGAAACGGCGCAGCGACCGGACCAGTGCAGCGGCCTGTTTCTCGTCAACCATGCCGGCCCACATCGGATAGTAGGCGGCCAAGCTGCTGACATTGCCGCGCTTGCCTTTGACGTAGTTGTAATCGTAGTACATGCCATGGAGGCGATCCCACATTAGCTTGTTCATGGTGTCTTTGCGCTGGGCGGCAGCGTCATCCCAGCGGGCCGCTTCGCGCTTATCGTCAAAAATGCGGGCCGCCCGCGCAAAGTCGGTTTCGTACTTAAATAAGAGGGCGTTCAGGTCGACTGGCAGGAAATTCAGGGCCCGCCGATCAAAGCGCGGCGTCATGTCCCAGCCGCTTTCGGCCTCGGCCAAATCGTGTAGATAATTGATGTCGTAATGACGGCTCAGGCCCTTAAAAACCTGCCGCTCGTTCGGCTTTTTGACGCCCATCCAGACAGTCTCGTACTCGCGCTGGGCGATGGCCATGGCGGCTTTCAGCCACGGCTTGCCCGGATCGTACTGCTGATACACATCAAAGATAAAACTGGTCAAAAACGGCGGCTGCGAGCGGCCAGTCAAATAGGTCCGCGAAGCATTGGGAATGACTTTGAAACGTTTAAACAGGGACATCAGATCTTCCAGAATGCCGGCCACTAACTCCTCGTGCTTGGCATCGAGCAGCCCCTGAACCATGAAGTAGCTATCCCAATAGTACAGCTCGTTATAGTCAAAACCAGTTTTGGTGCGGTACGACGGCACGAGATAGGGCTTGGGTAGACCGAGCAGACTCTCGTCATCTTCAGGGTGAAAGCGCTCTACTTTGTTCCAATACTTGTCGATATATTGGCGAGCGGCGTGCACGTCTTCCGCTGTTAACTCTTTATCAGGGCGGAAAGATAATTGTAACGTCTGAGTGACGAGTTCCTTGGCTTTATTCGTAGCGCGGCGGGGTAGGTTCGGCATACTCCCCAGCCTACGGCGCCTATGGCAACAGGTCAAGCCGCTAGTCTTGATCTGAGCCAGCGGGTGGCGTAGAGTAAAAAGCATAAACGTTAATATTAAAAGGAATAGCTATGATATCTATCAAACGGGATGAACGCGGTACCGGCCACGTCGAAGCCGCACTCATCGTAGTCGTAGTCGCCGTTATCGGCTTCGTCGGCTGGTACGTGTACCATGCAAAGCAGAACGCTGACCAGGCACTCAACACGGCTAGCAGCAGTAGCAGCACCGCGGCACCGCGCTTTGCCAAAAATAAGAATACCGCTACGGCCAGCACCAGCAACGCCAGCTTGCAAACTGATTTGCAGTCGGCCGCCAGCGCCGCCAATCAGGGCAGCAAAGGCATTTCAGCCACCAATAGCAGCCTGGGCGATCAGTCAACTTTTACATCCGTTCCGCAATAACCCTCAATACCATCGAAAGGAAATTTCATGAAACGAATTAGTATCCGGCAAGCAGGCTTGACACTCGGCCTGACCGTGAGCACCATCGGCTTGGCACTGGCGCCGGCCAGCGCGCTCGCCGCGGCCAAAAGCACGTCAGCCACCTCAGCCACTGACCAAGCCAAACTCAAGCTCATCATTAACCGTGGCAACAACGAGATCACGCGCCGCCTCGCGACTTTGAAGACGCTGAGCAGCAAAATCAGCGGTGCCACCAAGCTTACAGCTGATGATAAAACTTCATTAAGCGGCGAAGTCAACGACGAGACAAGCGGCCTAACCGCTCTTCAGACTAAGCTTGACGCCGACACTACCGTGGCCGATGCCCGCACCGACGCCCAGTCCATCATTAGCGGCTACCGCGTCTACGCCCTGATCGTCCCAAAGGTGAACCTGATAAAAACAGCTGATGACCAGCAAGTCGCCGAGGGCAAGTTAGCAGCCTTGGCACCGAAGTTGCAGAGCCGTATTACTGCTGCCCAAGCAGCCGGCAAAACCGTTACCTCGCTGCAAAGCGGCCTGACAGACCTGAATAAGCAGACTGCCGCGGCGCAAGTCATTTCTAGCAAGATCGAAGCCAGCGTGGTCGGCTTGCAGCCCAGCGATTTCAACAGCGACCACACCATACTCAGCGGTGACCGCGACCAACTAAAAACCGCCCAGAATGAAATCCAGGCGGCTGTTAGCGATGCCACGACAATTGTCAGTGGCCTCAAAAACCTGTAAGGCTTAGTAGCGCGGGCGCTCTTCGCGCGGGCGGGCTTCGTTGACCACAACGGCGCGGCCGTCGAGGTCCTTGCCATTCAGCTGATCAACAGCTGCTTTGGCTTCTTCGTCGCTGGACATTTCCACAAAGCCGAAGCCTTTGCTGCGGTTTGTCTCGCGGTCCATGATGACGCTTGCGGACACCACGGTACCAACAGCTGAAAAGAAATCCTTCAGACTGTCGTCAGTGGTTGCCCATGCGAGCGAACCGACAAATAGTTTGGTTGCCATACTTTTACTCTCCTAGTGCGATCGAGGTAATCTGGCAAACCAGTTAGCTGCGCCTCAGAACACGTACTTTTTAATTACTTAAATTATTAAACTCTAGAACCTAACGTAACCGTTATTAGCAGCTTTTCTAGCAACGGTAGTGTACCAGCTCTACAGAAGTTACGCAAGTCACCGATCAAGCGGCCGCTTCCATGACCGCTGCCCGCAGCTCAACATCGTCTCTCAGTAGCCCTAGCACCTCGCTTTTAATTGCGCTGACTTTATTTGGTCTAATGCCTAAGGTAGCGGCTATGTCCACGGGTCTATGTTCCCCGCTGCCGTTCAAACCATACAGAGATTCCATCACTGCCATCTGGAGCCCAGATAATTGCAATCTACCCAAGGCTTCCCGGACCGCTACATGATGTTTTTTCTCAGGCACGTTCTCTGAAGCTTCCTCATCTAAAGCCACCTTGGCAGGAATCTTGTCAAGCAGTGTCCGGTCATCGTCAGGACTAGCTGTTTCGTCCAAGGATTTTACAGGCTGAGAGACTTCCCGCAGGTCTAATACTTTGTCAGGACTTAGCCCGGTGTATTCGGCTACTTCTTCTGCCGTGGCTGCCCGGCGCAGATCTCGTTGTAAATCTTTTTCTGCTGCCCTTACCTTGCGAACTTGGTCAACGACATTTGCCGGCAAACGGATAGGGCGACTTTTATCCTCAAGCGCGCGGACGATGGCCTGCCGAATCCATTCCGTAGCATAGGTGCTAAATCTAAAACCTTTGGTATGATCGTACTTCTCTGTTGCTCTAATCAGGCCGATTGAGCCTTCTTGCAAAAGGTCACGCAAGGACAGGCCATGGCCCTGATACCTATCCTTTTTGGCGACGGAGACTACAAGACGCAAATTGGCCCTAACCATTCTATCCTTTGCTTCTAAATCGCCAGCCTGATAGCGTTGAGACAATTCGATTTCCTCTGCAGCAGTTAATAAGGGTTCTCTGGCCATGCTCTTGAGCTGTAGCTTGAAGCTATCAATATCTTTTATTTCCCCAGGAGTCAGGTCAAGAACAGGAGCTTTTTCGGCTTCTTCAGGTTCACCAGACTTGGCTACCGGTACTACCTCCGCTTCGTCGGCTGCCCGTTCTTGTTGGACTAAGGCTTCTACTTCGTTTAAGACTTCCATCCTATGGAAGGCTTCCAGTTCGTCGGCAGTAGTTTCACCCAAAGGTCCAGGTGACGTTGACACGCCAAGTACCAATTCAAGACCACGCTCATAATGAACACCCCCCAAATCCGAGATTGCTCCAACCTCGTCTTCATGGGTATGCACCAGCGGGCTAGCTTCAAGCTGAGCTTCTATCATCACTTTATAATAACATATTAAGCTAGGAAGAGCAAAGTATTAGTCCGCTACAGTACTGCTCCGAAGCGCTTCGTAATCTTCATCGCTCAGCTCCAGATCAGCAGCCCGCAAATTATCTTTAAGATGGTCGATAGACAAGGTGCCGGGGATGGGCAGCATTATCGGCGAACGCTTGAGCAGCCAGGCCAGCGCTATCTGCTGGGCGGTGGCGTGGTATTTTTTGGCCACTTCGGCCACCAGCGCCTCCACTTTGGTGGTATCGCCACTCAGCCCGCCCAAGGGGAACCAGGGGATAAAGACGATGTTTTGCTCGGTGCAGTAATCGACCAGCGCCTCGTGCTGGCGGACGGCCACGTTATATTCGTTCTGCACACTGACGATGGGAGCCACCTCCTGCGCCTTTTTGAGCTGCTCAATACTGACTTCACTGAGGCCGATGTGCCGGATTTTGCCTTCGTCTTGGAGTTCTTTAAGCACCGCAACACTCTCCTCGATCGGCACCGACGGATTCACCCGGTGCAGCTGATACAGATCAACACGCTTTGTCTGCAAGCGCTGCAAACTTTCTTCCAGCAGTCCGCGCAGCTGGTCCGGCAGCGTGTTGGACCAGCCACCTTTGGTGGCCACGACCAAACCGTTCTTATACGGTGCCAAGGCGTTGCCAATTGCCGTCTCGCTGGCGCCGCCCTGATAGCGATGCGCCGTGTCGATAAAGTTCACGCCTAAATTCACGGCTTCTTCCAGCAACTGATACGCTTCATCTGTATCGGTAATTCGATTAGTACCCAAGCCGAGCCGGTTAACGGTTACATCGCCAACGCGAATGGTGCCGGCCCGGGCAGCCGAAATGGTGTCTGCCATGGCAGCCTCCCTCTGAATGCGTACACTACCCTTATTATCGGCGAGTGGCAGTGAAAAAGCCTACACCTCTAAGGTCGGATCTTGATTATAGCGCGCCAATTAGCTAGATTTTCGAGGTCAAGTTTGGCGAAGATCGATTTTAAAGAAACGCTCCGGCCCAGTTTCAGGCCAGCCGGGATGGTCCTCCCATTTTACTATCGCACCGCCAAGGGCTTTATGGACTTTGGCAGCGTACCCACCGCTATGCACGCAATCGGCTTCGGCGAAGGTGTAGCCTTGATCCCGTAGTTTACCGGCTATGTCTTTCGATACGTGCCTGATAAGCCCCTCGCCCTGGCGATCAGGCACGATGCCACCGATGTAGACATAGGCTGTGTCCGCCGACTCGGCAACGCGGCGCGGATTCATCTTGCCGATCGGCGTGGCCAAGGCAAAGCCGACCACCTTGTCTTCCTCGCTCAGCGTGGCTAAGGTATTATCCGGATCACGCAGCATTCTATGAAAATCAGGTGCCACGATGTCATCATCATTCATACCCTTAATCGGCTCGTCGAGGTTCATCATGCCACCAAAGAGCTCCTTGGCCAGCGCCTCTACCTGCTCCAGTGTAGCCTCGTCCACCAGGGTAGTTCTGCGCTCATGTTCTGTCATAAGCTCATAATAACAAAGTTACTAAAGCGCCGAGTCGTCACTGGCAGACTCCTGGTCTCTTGCCCTCGCTAGAACCTGCCTAATCTTAGCGGCAGCGGCAGCTTCTTCCAGCACTGCTGCGTCGTCCTCCGGGCCCCACCGTCCATATGCTCGATTAAGAACCGCGAATAGATTCAAGTCGCCCCAGTCTGTTACGCAGGCAGCAAAGGGAGTAGTGTTGTGCCACTCAAAGCTCGTAAAGTCGTAGACGGGTATAAATTCATCCTCTGGTTGGTGACGATTGCCCATTTCACAGTCTAGGCATAAACAGTGCCGGCTAACCTTTCCGCTCCTGAATTCGTTGGGTACTCCGCCAATGCCAACATCAACGTATATCCGATGCGGCAGTTTACCTGCCAGCATAAGTTGATAGATCATCGTCGTATGCCGGGTACCAAATCGAGCCATTAACTCTGTGACTGCTTCAGCGCTTACTGTGTCGACCTCCGCTAGCTCCTGAACGGGCACGACCATCTGACGTCCAAACAATTCGCAAAATCGCTCGATCTCTCTGCCGCCCGGATTACTCGGTATTCCTGCCGAGGTCTCTAAAAATAGGTGGCCTAGCTCATGGCCCGTCGTAAGATTATGCTCATCAGCTGACCATTCCGGATCAAGATGAATAGCTACTGGCACCTTGCCTCTCTCGCTGCCGATGCCTCTTATCGCTCCCGCTCCAAGGACCTGCTTACCGTCGATAATAGGCATTTCCTTCACCAAAGGAATACCGAGGGCCGCCACTGTAGCCTCCATATCGAATTTACCACCTGTTTCAACGCGGAACTGATCGATCCAATCTTGGGCTGCGAGCAATCTGAACGCTTCATCGGGAGAGGCCGTGTACAGAATCTCCTCATTTGAAGGCTGCCAGGCCGGAGAGTCGTTCTCAAAGCTCCCACTACGAGTCATTAATATATTTTAACATAGAAGTATGTTTTTTCAACGTCTCGCTACGGCACTTATACTAATTAGCCCCAAATCTATGCTGAACTGCGACAATGGAGAGATATTCTCACCATCCCTTGGATGAGGCAAAAGAATAACTATAGTTTCGAGGTCCTAGCCTACTTCTTGTTGATCTGCTTCCATAACCACACACCGAACAACACTAGGTCAATAAAAACCACTAACCATAGCAGAACTGCCCAGGTACCAGTGCTGCCCATCATGCTGCCGTGTCCGTAATTCCAGCCGTCCATCATAATTTTATTCCTCCACTTGCATTATAGGCGCTGGGACTACCTAGACACCATCTTTACAAAAGTCTGAATGACCTAAAAAGTGCCGTACCCAGAACCAAAATAGCACCAATACCAACAGCCCCGACTAGTAGCCCAAGTACGTATAAAATAAAGTCTTCTAAAATAACAGATAGGGCAATGAAAACCACCGCCAGTGATGGCAGAGTGTCCAAGCCCGAAAAGGGTGGTGCTAAAAACGCAGCTAGGCAAAAAATAAAGAGTGCTAGGCCCGTAGCTCTCATAAAAAGACTATTCCCAACTAACTGCTTCAAGCGGGGCTTTGAATATTTCTCTACCCAACGAAGTTGCTTTATAAGTACTGTTACCGATTTTCGTTCACCGATACCTGTTATGTTTTTGGTACGCCAACGCCTGGGTAGCCACACTGTTCTTTTCCCCAGAAACACCTCAAGAGACAGTAGCATAGCCACTATTTCAAATATATGAGTCACGCCACCTGTAGGTAGCGGTAAAGCGGGTATAAACATCAATATAAGTAAGCCGACAGCAAAACTTTTATCATGAAATACCTCGGCTAAATCCGCTACCGTTTTTGGATGCTTACTATTAAGCCAGCTCTCCAGTTGACTGCTAAAAGGTCTATTGTCTTTCACACTCTAATCATAACAGTCCTCAAATGAGGTATCAGAGAGGTATACCTTAAGAACGTATCGTTTTCCAAGACTGCCAACTGGAACGCAATATAAGCCCACTAATAGCCAGGCCGATTAGCGGGTCAGCAACTGGAAAACCAGCAGCGATGAGAACGGTGCTAATAATAACTCCGGCACTTACGATGCCATCGGCTCTCGCATGGTTGCCATCAGCAATCAGGGCTGGACTATCGAGACGTTTCCCTGCCTGCCAGCGTATGACTGCGGCAACTTCATTACCTAGGACACCAGCAATTCCCGCTATTAGGATAGCCAGCAGGTGTGTAGGTGTGTGCGGATGGATTATCCGGTTAACGACCTGGTATAGGGTTATGCAAGCACTCACAAAGATTAGAAATACAATGAAGTAACCCGACCAACGTTCTCCCCTTTTACTTTGAAAGAAAAAAGCCAAGCCTAGCGGGATAGCCGTTAAAGCGTCACCTGCATTGTGAATTGTATCTGCCAACAAAGCGATGCTGTGACTGGAAGTAAACAGCCAGAGTTGGATTAAGGCTGTCACTAACATAACCGAAAAGCTGAGGCTGACAGCTTTGACACCTTCTCTTGACCGAACGATAGAGGGGTCAACCAAACCATGCGAATGACCATGGCCTTCGTGAGAGTGTGTATGTTCGTGGCTGCGATGATGTGCCGTCATCGCTCAATAATAACAAATAACCTCAAATAACAGAGGTTATTGAAACATGTGCAAATTGGTGGAGCTGGTGGGTACTGCCCCCACGTCCGCCGGTTTATCTTGGTTGATCGTCTACAGGTATAGTTCGTTTTAGTGTCTTAGAGAATGGGTATAGAAACGAACAAACATTCCATTCTCGCAGTCCAAAGTCTTAGCACGCTGCTAGGACAATTCAGCGTGAGCATCCAGATGATATGGCGCGCCATAGCGCTATCTGGGTCACATTAGGCGCGGCTTAAGTCGTAACTTAAGCTGTTGCGAAAGCGTACTGTCGTGGTGCAAATGCGTTAGCAAATGCAGTAACGACGTAGTTCTTTACGCGAGTAAAAGCGGTTGCAATTACAAATTGTGCCTATACGCTGACAAGCGACCTGCTGATTCAACCGATAAAGTCCAACGTCGAGCTTAAAATTCAGCCCCGTATCTGCATTATACCAGCTTTGACGAGTAAAAGCTAATGTTTAGAGAACTTCTGTAGAATTAAAATGAGGTTAACTTTAGATGGCTTATGCTTGCCTAATCCAGTAATATTAACGTATAAGGAGGGTACTATTATGGATGTCATATTACCGAAAGGCTCGATTCATCAGCCTAAATCACCTAATCCAAGCCCTTCGAAAGGCTTGATAAAAGCGACCAGCTAACGTGGCCAAAAAGTTGCTGTTAGTTGATACTAACGTAATCTCCCACGCCCTGATGCCGAATCAAACGAAAGCTTACTCTGAACTTTTTAAGGAACTAGAAAAAGAGTATAGATTTGCCGTTACCGGATATACTAAATATGAGCTTTTATGCTCGTCAAGCAAGGATAAGCAACAAAAAATCCACGAGTACATCCATAATGAAATGGTCCTCATATCCTTATCTCAAACACTTATGGATTTCTCGGCCAGGATTTACAATTTGTACAAAACTCATGTAAGTACCAAAGGAAAAGTCATTAGCGTTGGTGATATTACTAACGCTTCCGTATCAATTATTAAGAACTGTCCGATAATAACTATTGATAACAATGATTATCCGCGGCCATTCTTTGAAGATTTGAGCAGAAAACGCGTGAAATACATCTCTAAAAAGGACCGTGAAGTCACTGACACAATCTACGTATTAAAGCCGGATATGGCAAACATCAAAGAATGCTTCGCGTCATACGCGGTTTAAGTTTTTAGAAGCCCAGCTGGTGGTCGCAGGCGCCGAGTTTGCCGGGGCGGCAGACCAGGCGGTGGAGGTGCTGCAGGCCGGTTGCCAACTGCATCAATTGATCGTCGCCAAGACTGCTGAAGTCCGGGCCGAGGCTGCGGCGCAATAAGTCGGCAGCCGCTTCGGTGACTTGCATGCCCAGCGGTGTTGGCGCTGTAATGTGCCGCCGGCGATTCTGCGGGTCAAGTTTGGTCACTAGCAGCTTTTTAGCTTTGAGTAGTTTGATTTGACGGCTGATGCCAGCCTCGGTTTGGCCAAGACTATCAGCGATGGCGCGCTGCTGAATACGCGGATTCCACTCCAATACCATCAGGATTTTGAACTGACTCAGACCGATGCCAAGCTGTTCTTGCAATACCTGATCAGATTGCCGTCCCATGACGGCGGCCAAGTGCTGTATCAGATAGCTGAGATTGCTGGTTGGACCCATAACTTCAGTCTATGCCCGCC
>DATCFR010000131.1:0-5930 GCA_036509405.1 Saccharimonadales bacterium (SeqCode) | reverse complement strand
GCCAACTGCCGGCCGCATTCACGCGCACGAGAAAATTCTGGATATCGGGCCGTTCAGCGCGGCCTTTATTGCCGGCACGGCCCAGCTGGCCAGCACAGCGGTGTGGAGCGGCACCATGGGCGTGACCGAAACGCCAGGCCCACACGGCGCTATCGGACCGACGGCGCACGGCACACAGACTATTATCGAAGCATTGACCGGCGAGTTTGGCCAGAAGCCGTTTAGCGTGGTGGGCGGCGGTGATACGGTCGGCTACGTGCAGTCGCGCGGCCTGACGGCGGCTTTTAATCATGTTTCGACCGGGGGCAGCGCCAGCCTGGAAGTCCTAGCTGGCCACAAGTTGCCCGGCGTCGAAGCTTTAAGGGATAAGAAATAGCGTACAATTAACATAAGCATCATGAAACGCACTCTGATCGTCGGCAACTGGAAAATGCACCTCAATACAGAGGGGGCGGAATTGCTCATGAAGCGTTTGCAGGCCCGGATTACTACGCACCGCGACGTTGAAGTCGTGATAGCGCCCAGCTTGCTCAGCTTGCAGCCGATCAGCCAAAAAATCGACAAGCACAGTCTGCGGCTGGCCGCCCAAAACGCTTTTTATAAAGACGAAGGTGCATACACCGGTGAAGTCAGCTTTACCATGTTGCGGGGGGTGGTGGATTACGCCATTATCGGCCACTCCGAACGGCGAATTTACTTCAGCGAATCGCTGGAGATGGTGCGCGACAAAGTCCAGGCGGCGATTCGCAATGGCATCACGCCAATTTTATGCGTCGGCGAAACCGGCCAAGAACGTGCCGCTGGCGAAACCAAACGGGTAGTGCATGATCAAGTTACCACGGCTCTTGCTAATCTGACCGCCGACGAGATCGAGGGCATCGTGATCGCCTACGAACCGATCTGGGCTATCAGCACTTTCGAAGGCGAGCTGGCCAAGCCGGACGACATCCAGAAAGTGCTGGCTCTTATCCGCGGCCATGTTAGCGAGCTATATGGTGCGAAGGCCGCCAAGGCCCTGCGTTTACTCTACGGGGGCAGCGTCAACGCCGACATCGCCGCGGGCTATCTGGCGCTGGAAGATTGCGACGGCGCACTGGTCGGTAATGCCAGCTTAAACTATCACCAGTTTACAGATATCGTGGAGAGCGCCCATCGTTTGGGCAGCGAATCAAAGGATGGCTAAGTCCTCCGAGGGCAAGAAATCGGCCAAGACAGTAGCCGTTATGGATGTGTCCCATCCCGGCAAATCGGCGCCGGCGGCAAACTCCAAATCGGTCATTGTACCAAGTCGGCCAATCATGAAAGATCCCATGATGGTGGAGGAGGGTCAACCCGAGGCCGCTCCGGTTAAGTCCACCGAAAAGCCCAAACCCGAACTTCAATTAGCACCAGTGGAAACCGCTGAACCTGATCCGCCCCCGGCTTCTGAAACCGATATGGCAAAAGACGAGGAGGCGCCCGAGGCTGACCAAAAAGCCAAAGCCACTCAGGCTATTGAAGCCGCCAGCGCAGAAGCGGCCAAGCAAGAAGCAGCAGTTGAGAAACTGGCTGACAGTAAGCAGTACTACTTGCCGATAGATACCGTTGAAAAGCGCCGCTCGCGGCGATTTGTGGGTCTGGGCATGCTCTTGAGCTTGTTACTAATTGTGGCGTGGGCCGATATCGCCCTCGATGCAGGCATTATCCAGATTAATGGTATTAAGCCAGTTACTCACTTCTTCTCGAACTAGCCCATCATTAAAGTGATATAAAACGTATAGCACCTGTATATACTTCGTATATCACTTTAAGTACCCCCTCCGCCCAGCAAAGTGAGTAAAATTAACTTTGTAGAATCCGGTCGGGCAAACACCAGCGATTTTGTTAGAATGTAGAGATGTCAACGCAACTCTTGGAGGGTTTGAATCCGGAACAGCAGCGGGCGGTTGAGACGACCGACGGCCCGCTGTTAATTCAGGCCGGTGCTGGCTCGGGCAAGACCAAGACGCTGACGCACCGTATTGCTTATCTGATCGCGACCAGCCGCGCGACGCCCTACAACATCCTGGCCGTGACGTTTACTAATAAAGCGGCTAAGGAGATGCGCGCGCGGGTGGCACAGTTGCTGGGCGAAAACGCCGATAACCGCGGCTTTATGCCCTACATGGGGACGTTTCACGGCATCTGTGTGCGGCTGCTGCGGCAGGACGGCGAGAGCGTCGGTATTCCGCGCAGTTTCGTGATTTTTGACGAGTCCGACCGCCAGGCGGCTGTCAAACAGGTCAGCAAACAATTAATGGTTGATGAAAAGGCCTTTCCGGCCCGGCTGCTGAGCAGTCTGATTAGCGGCGCCAAAAACGAAATGCTGCCGCCAGAAACATACGCCGGCATGGCCAACTCGCCGGCCCAGCAGACGGCTGCAAAAGTCTATCCCTTGTACCAGCAAGTACTGCGCGACAATGCAGCCCTGGATTTTGACGATCTGATTAACCGGACCGTGCAAATGCTGAGCACTCAGCCGGAGCTGCGCAAAAAGTGGCAGCGTCAGTTTAGCTACATCATGATCGACGAGTATCAAGATACAAATGCCGCCCAGTACCAATTAGTTAACATGTTAACTAATGAGCACAAGAACATCGCCGTGGTAGGTGATGACTGGCAGAGCATTTACAGCTGGCGCGGTGCCGATTTTCGCAATATCTTACGTTTTGAAAAAGATTTTAAGAACTGCACCATCATTAAACTCGAGCAAAATTACCGCAGCACCGGGCATATTCTCGAAGCTGCCCACTCTGTTATAACCAAGAATGCGCAGCGCAGCGACAAGAAGCTTTGGACGGCGGCTGGTGACGGCCTGCCGGTGCAGGTTTTGCCGGTCAGCGGCGAGCGCGCCGAAGGTGAGGCCGTTATCCGGCGTATCAGGCTTGGCATTGACGCTAGCCGACGCCATTACCGCGACTATGCCGTGCTGTACCGCACCAACGCGCAGAGCCGATCTATCGAAGAGGCCTTTGTGCATTACGGTGTACCGTACCGGGTGGTAGGCGGCGTGCGCTTTTACGACCGAAAGGAAATCAAAGACATCATGGCGTATTTGCGAGTAATTTTTCAGCCTGATGACCGCGTCAGCCTAGAGCGAATCGTCAATGTGCCGGCCCGCGGCCTGGGCGCTAAGAGTGTGCTGAACTTCTTTGCCTGGCAGCAGGCCGAAAAGCTGACGCTGTCCCAAGCGCTGCGCCAAGCCAATAATGCGCCCGATCTCACGCCCAAAGCTCGCCAGGCTTTCAGTGAGCTTGGCGACATCCTGGATTCCTTGCGCGAGGTCAGTCAGGATGCCAGCGTGGGCGGGCTGATTGATTCGCTGCTGAGACGCATCGATTACCTGCATGCTCTGGACGATGGCACGCCGCAGGGCGAAGCCCGTCAGGAAAACGTTCGCGAGCTCTTAAGTGTGGCGCGTGAGTACCAAGAAGTTGGCCTGGACGGCTTTTTGGAAGAGGTCGCGCTGGTGAGCGATCTGGACGGCGCTGATTTTAGCAACGATGCCGTGACGCTTATGACCCTGCACGCTGCCAAGGGCTTGGAATTCCCGGTGGTGTTTATGATTGGCCTGGAAGAATCGATTTTGCCGCATTCGCGGGCACTGTACGATCAAGGCGAAATGGAAGAAGAGCGGCGCCTGTGCTACGTCGGTATGACGCGGGCCCGCCAGGAGCTGTACATGACCTATGCTTCCAGCCGGCTGCTATACGGCGGTGTGCAGCATAATCCACCCTCACGTTTTCTCAGCGAAATCGACGGCGATACGCAAACTAATTACGAAACGGCAAGTCCGAATCTTTTTGGCGAAGACATTCGAGGCACGAATATGTCTGAGTCAAAAGATTCGGAGCTTGCTACTAACGAGCCGCATTATATCCCGGAGCTTAATGAGGGCGACGGTGTGCGGCATCAGATTTTTGGCGTGGGCACAGTGATGGAAATTGACGGCGACACAGCCGTGATTTACTTCAAAGGCAAGGGCACACGTAAGCTCAATATCAGCTTCGCACCTCTAGAAAAGTTGTAGACTCTAACTGAGCGCTAAGGAATTCACCTCCGTGAATACCGACCAAGTCCAAAGTGCGAAGCCCAAATCGATCATCAGACTGATAATAAACTCGAAACCGAGTGAAACGTGTATCGAAAATATTATAAAGAGGAAGTCTAACGCCCCAACAGCGTAATTAAATAGCATAACTATCAGTAAGGCTTTTACGAGAGTTACGTTTTTACTGACCAGAAAGATTATAGCTGAGACCATTGGCAGTACTGCCGTCACATCCCTAATTAGGGACGAGAGAGATATGGTTGTTGAAGAGCTTTGGTGAGTGAGGAGGGTAGATCGGTGCACCAAAGCTAAGGCAGATAAACCCAATCCCAAGGATAGTAAACTCAATATAAGTGTCACAAGGGCGAAAAGTTGAAGTGAAGGTGCCCTGGCGGAGACTTTTTGAGAGTTTGGAGCATAGTCACCGGCCTGACTTGAGGCCGCGGTAGGAGCAGCTGGTGTAGCGGCCAAGCCTTTGGTGGCTACCGGATAGGTAGGTGGCAATGGCCCTGGTGAGGGAGTGGCTGGAGGCTGAGGCGGCTGGGGGGCTGGCGGCGGAGCAGGGGCTGGCGGAGTCGCGGCTGCTTGCTGGGACATTTCTTCTACCATGGCCGCCGAAGGCTGAATAACTCTCTCGTGAATCAAAGTCGAGGACGGTTCAGGGGGTGACGGCTGCTTTGGCGTCGAGGTTTCGTCCATATTGCCTAAGCATAAGTTACATCCGAGGCATTTGCAAACCAGGATTTGCTACAATAAAGCAATCGGTTACCGGGTATGCCGATCACTTTTCGCGGGCAGACTTAACCGGCCGAAACTATGAGAAGATTTGAAAAACTCCAACTAAAATTTGCTCGCTATCGCCGGGTCCGCTTTAAGCGGCAGGTCCGCGAGGTCAAAATCAAGAGCCGCCATCCGTTCGCGGTGCCGTTTATTACCTTTGGCGTGCTGATTGTGCTGACCGCCCTCGGTTTCTTCGTTTTCAAATGGACGGTGACGCCCACCAGCAATGTCTACGTGGTGATTGTCTCACACGACCATGTCGAGCAAACCGTGCCCAGCCGCGAGCCGACCGTGGCTACGCTGCTGGCCAAGCTGCACATCACGCTGGGGCAGGGCGATGTTGTCGAGCCGAGCCTGAGTGCCCACATCAACCAGGACAAATTTCGTATTAACATCTACCGGGCTGTGCCAGTGGAAATCGTTGACGGTGCTAGTAGGACCTTTACTTTCAGTGCCGCGACCACGCCTCGCGCCATCGCCCAGCAAGCCGGTGTCAGCCTGTATCCTGAAGATCAGCTGACCACCGCGCCGACCGGCAATTTTATTGCCCAAACGGCGGCCATCGGCGAGACGGTAAACATTAAGCGTTCGGTGCCGATCGGCCTGATTTTGTACGGCACGCCGACGGTGACGCGCACCCATTCCGACACGGTTGGCGAAATGCTAGCCGAAAAGCACATCGTGCTGCGTAATGGCGATACCGTCCAGCCAGCCGCTAATACGCCGATCACGCCCAACCAGCAAGTGTTCATTTTGCATAAGGGTACCAGGATTGTCACTGCCACACAGCCGATTCCGGTGCCAGTGCAAACCGTGAATGATCCAACCCTGACCGTTGGCACC
Organism: Saccharimonadales bacterium (SeqCode); assembly: GCA_036509405.1. GTDB lineage: Bacteria > Patescibacteriota > Saccharimonadia > Saccharimonadales > UBA4665 > DATCFR01. The sequence continues at coordinate 238 of DATCFR010000131.1, read as the reverse complement.
AATGCGGTTCGCCAGCAGGGTGCGGCCGGCGTGTTGCTGATTACCTATCAAGTTGATGAAAAGACTAATGCCCAGACGCCGCTGCAATCTGTCCAGCTGCAGCCGCCAGTCCCGGAGATTATTGCCCGCGGCACGGCGCCGGTGCCGGCCAGCAGCAATCTGTCCAGCTGGTTGGCTAAGCTGCGCCAGTGCGAATCCGGCGGCAACTACCAAGACGCTACCGGCAACGGCTACTACG
>DATCFR010000130.1:0-4290 GCA_036509405.1 Saccharimonadales bacterium (SeqCode) | reverse complement strand
GGCATGGACACGACGCGCGTGGCGATGCCGTCTTTATCAAGCAGCTTCGCTGCTTCTAGCGCCAGCGGCACCTCTGAGCCCGTAGCTACCAGCAGGATGTCCGGCTTTGGGCTGTCCTTGAGTATGTACGCGCCAAAGCGTAAATTATCGGCTGCAGCCAGGTTAGCGCGATCAATCACCGGCAGTTTTTGCCGAGTTAAAACTAGTGCCGTGGGACCATCAGCGGTAATGGCGTGACGCCAAGCTTCGACTGTTTCGCTGGCGTCCGCCGGCCGTATAACCGTTAGGCCAGGCATGGCCCTGAGCGAAGCTAGGTGCTCAATAGGCTGGTGAGTAGTGCCGTCTTCGCCCTGGCCGATGGAATCGTGCGTCAACACGTAGGTGACCGGTAGCTTCATAATGGCTGCTAAACGGATAGCCCCGCGCATGTAGTCTGAGAAGACCAAGAAAGTGCCGCCAAACGGCCGGATGCCACCAGTAAGCGCTAAGCCGTTCAGGATGCCGCCCATGGCATGCTCTCGGACACCAAAGTGTAGGTTACGGGCGCCTGCCTCCCAGCCTTCGCCAGAAACGTCACCAAACTCCTTGAGCGCGGTGTTATTGGAAGGGCCGAGATCTGCCGATCCACCGACAAACAGCGGTACCTTGGCGGCAATGGCGTTCATGGCCAGGCCAGAAGCTTCGCGGGTAGCCAATGGATCATCACTGGCCTTAAAAACAGGTAAATCGGCATCCCAATCCTTGGGCAATCCACCCTTGATTTGGCGCTGCAGTTCGGCCGCAAGCTCGGGGAAAGCTTTAGCATACTCCTTGAATTGCTGATTCCAGTCGGCTTCTAGCTTGGCACCGCGCTCCACGCTGGCGCGCATATGTTCAACGGCGGCCTCAGGTATGTAAAAGGCCGGTTCAGCGGGCCAGCCAAGGTTTTTCTTAGTGAGTGCCACTTCTTCTGCGCCTAAGGGGCTGCCATGTGCACCGGCGCTGTCATGTTTATTCGGGCTGCCGAAGCCGATGTGCGTACGTAGAATAATCAGCGCCGGCCCTGAGGCTTTCTGAGCTCTTTTAAGTGCCGCATCAACACTGGCGGTATCATTGCCATCGTCAACAGTTTGGACATACCAGCCGTAGGCTTCAAAGCGTTCGGCTGTATTGTCGCAAAAGGCCAGATCAGTCGAGCCTTCGATCGAGATGCGGTTGCTGTCGTATAGGTAGATCAAATTATCAAGTTTAAGGCTGCCGGCCAGGGAAGCGGCCTCAGCGGCCACACCTTCCATCAGATCGCCGTCAGATACCAGGGCGTAGACAGTATAGTCAATAATTTTGTGGCCGGGCCGGTTATAGCGGTCTGTCAGGAAGCGTTCGGCCAGCGCCATGCCGACACCGTTGGCAAAGCCTTGGCCGAGTGGCCCGGTCGTCGTTTCCACGCCGGCAGTCAGTCCGTGCTCGGGGTGGCCGGGCGTCAGGCTGTCCCACTGGCGAAAACGTTTGAGTTCTGTCAGCGGCAGGTCGTAACCGGTTAGGTGCAGTAGGCTGTAGAGCAGCATCGAGCCGTGGCCGGCCGAGAGCACAAAGCGATCGCGGTTTAGCCAGTCCGGATTTTTTGGATTAAAGCGCAACTGTTGCATCCATAAGGTGTAGGCGAAGGCGGCGGCGCCCATCGGCAGGCCGGGGTGGCCGGAGTTGGCTTTTTGCACGGCGTCAACCGATAGCATCCGGATTGTATTGATGCATAACTCGTCTAATTCGGCTTGATTCATGGTTTTGTCACTCATAGTTACCTGCTTACCAGTAGAAAACTGGTGTAATTCTCCTGCGCATCCTGCAGATTATCTTCAATGATCTTGAGGCCGTAGAGCTCCGCCAGCACTTTGCTGCCCATGGTGGCGACGTGTTTGGGCAGCTTTTTCTCGCCCAATTGCTTGGCCACATTGGCGTGATCAATTAAATCACCCGTGCCCGAGGTTAGTTCCAAGTGCGGATACTTCTCAGGCAGCGTCCGCTTGCACTGAGCGAAAACTTGCGGATGTGCCATGATGGTCGTCACCTCTTCAAACTCGGCGTCGGGCCGGATCATCAGAGCGTGCGCGATTTTAATGGCGAACTCTTCGTCGATGACGAACTTGTATTTGGCCATGGCCTCCACGCTCTCGCCGACAATGCCGCCCACAGAATTGTGAATGGCGAACTGACCCTTGTCAATCTCACCGCCATGCAACGCTGCGAGCACGTTCTCGGAGGTGTACAGGTATTTCAGCTTGTAATTCTTGATATCAGAGTGCTGCAGCCAGTACATAATGGCCTCTTCGTTGAAACTGCCACGGCCACCCTGGATGCCAATAGTCAGATGTTCAGGGTCAATCTGTTTGGGCAGCAGCTTATTGTAAATGTGGTCGTAGGCGTCGCCGAGTTTCAGTCGCATCTTCTTGGTATACGGATTATAGTGCTGCAAATCATTAAATAGCTGCCAGCTGTCATTGCAAACCTGATCTTTAATTTCCAGCAGCTTCTTGGCACCCAATGTATCGATCGGCGTTGGCGCGAGCTTGTATTCCTCGAGCAAACGGCCCAGAAAATGGGTCAATCCAATGGAGTTGGCCGATAATTTATCGTGCTCCCCAGGGGATAACTCAAGTACATGCAGCCCTTTGGACTGAAAGTAGTTTTTCCAGAAATCGTAGCTTGCCTGGCTGGCCAGAAACTGATTAACAATAATAGGTAAGTCAGTAAAGCCGTCCTGGCTGCTATCTGGCCCGAACATCGGATGGGTCAGCATGGCCTGGGTCTGCGTGCCATGCAGATATTTCTCAAAAATCTTTGCTGGATATGATTTTACGGCCAAGACATCAATCAGCAGCTGATCCGGCCGGAAGTATTGCTTGTGGGCGGCAAGTACAGTCTCAAACTCAGATACCGGCACCGCGTAAAACACGGTGTCGCTGGCGTAGACTTCTTGCAGATCTTTGGCGGTACCGGGCATTTCGGCCTTGTCATATAGAACAATTTTAAAATCGTCTTTGAGCAAGCGCTGCAGCGTTTGACCAAACCGTCCGAAACCTACAATGCTGATCTGTTTCACGACGCCGCCTCGGCTTCAATAGCCAGAGCGTACTCATGAATTAGTCGATACAGTTCGCTCACAAACGCCTCGGATAAATCCAGTGATGTAGCCAACTCTAGGCGTTCGGCAAGCAGCGTTTGCCAGCGCTCGGGGTCGAGCGGCTCGAGGTCGTGCTGCTGTTTGTACTGGCCGACTTCACGGACAATAGACATACGCTTGGACAATAATTCCAACAGCTGCTTGTCCAAAGCATCAATTTGGCGCCGCAAGTTCTCTAACTGCGTGTCTTGCTCGCTCATGATCTAGAGATTTTGAGCCTTATGTCGCAGGTAGTGATCCATAATGACAAGGGCCGCCATAGCGTCGACGATGGGAATGGCGCGTGGCAGCACGCAGGGATCGTGACGGCCGGTGGCTTCGAGATCGACCGGCTCTTGATCAGTAGTGAGGGTCTGCTGGTGCTTACTAATGGTTGAAACTGGCTTGATAGCCACCCGGAAATAGATGGTCTCACCGCTGGAAATACCGCCCAGCGTGCCGCCGGCATAGTTTGTTTTGGTCCGTACCCTGTCGCCGTCCATATAGAACTCATCGTTATGCTGGCTGCCGCGCATGGTAACACCCTCAAAGCCCGAGCCAATTTCGAAGCCCTTAACGGCGTTAATACTCATCATGGCCTTGGCCAGGTCGGCCGGCAGCTTGTCGAACACTGGCTCGCCGAGGCCTACTGGCGTGCCTTTGATGACGCCGCGAATCACGCCGCCCACAGAATCGCCTTCGCTCTTTACTTGCTCAATGAGTTCAATCATCTTGGCTGCGACCGCTGGGTCTGGGCAGCGCACAATGTTGGCTTCAATCATTTCTCGAGTCACCGTGTTGAAATCAATATCGGTTTTAATATCGGCCACTTGCTCGACGTAGCTAATGAATTCAATGCCCAGTTTTTCCTGCAAATACTTCTTGGCAATGGCACCGGCGGCTACTCGTGCCAGAGTTTCGCGGGCCGAAGCCCGGCCGCTGCCGCGCCAGTCCCGCAGACCGTATTTTTGACTGAAGGTGTAATCGGCATGTCCAGGACGGTAGAGGTCTTTTAGCTTGGCGTAATCCTCGGGACGAGCGTCTTTGTTGTACGCCAACAGCATGATCGGCGTGCCTGTAGTAACGCCATCTGATACGCCGGATAGAATATGTATCTGATCTTGCTCCTTACGGGGCGTGGTGATGCTGCTCTG
>DATCFR010000129.1:0-2536 GCA_036509405.1 Saccharimonadales bacterium (SeqCode) | reverse complement strand
CGTCGTCCGTGGGCATGTTCGGGACCTGCTTAAGCAGCGCCTGGAACTCCTTACCAATCGACTCCAGTTTGTGCTCGACATCGTTTACTCGATCACGTAGCTTGCGGCCGGTGCTGATCTGTTCCTCGCTCGGCTTCTGACCCTTGGTTTGCTCAGTCAGCGCGTTGCGCTGGCGGCGCAATTCCTCCACCTGAATCAGCAGCTCACGCCGCTCAATATCAAAACCCAGCAGCTGCCGAATATCAACATCATAGCCTTTTTGGCGCGACTTCTCGGCCGTGAGCTCCGGATTGTCCCGGATGAACTGAATATCTAGCATGACCCTTAGTATAACTTATCCAACTGCTCAGCACAGACACAAAAGGAGCTCTTCGCTCTAAGCGGTCAGCTCTGGTGCCACTAAGCCTTCGGCTGCAATCTGAGCTATTTGATGCATACCCGGTTGGGCAATACCCCACTCCAGAGGTTCGAATTCAAACTTAGCAATACCGATGGCGCCAGCCGCTCGTGACAGAAGGCCTCGCGTAATTAACAGATCGTCGGCCGAATCATCCAGCAAGCCTTCCCAAGCTTCCGAGTCAGTCACAGGCAATGGATCAAAACGGATGCGGCGATCCGTTGAATAGTGCGGTATGTGACGTTGAGCGGCTGTTACGCTCAGACCACGGTTAATTTGCGCTAAGTTAATCCCGCAACTGCCGATTGATACCAGCTTGGCGGCTAGAGTTATCTCGGGTTTCACCTGACGGTAACGATTGATGAGTTTTTGTCCTCCATCTATGCCGCCGGCCGGCTCATAAATAGGCTTCTCATCAATTGGCGGTTCTGTCAGCCCACCTTGATAGCGAGCTAGTGCAAAAACCGGTCCGATTGGTCGAGCACGACCCTGCAGGGGTGCCGGACCTCTTGAACCTCGTCGTTTTGACATATTATTACTCCTTAAAAATAAGAATGATAGTAGCACTCAATCAATGCGGCCGCAAGCACTAGCGGAATCTATTTATGTAATGTCTTGAACGTCAGCTCAGTGCGGCTGCGACCGGCGGTGCCGATACGCTGGCCAGATTAATATTCTGGACAATCTGTTCGGTAAGCTCCACGACAGACTGAATGAGTGACTGGACGTCTTCAGCGGCACGTTTATCGCCGTTCAGAATGAAATATAGATTCCAGCCCAGGATTTCAATGTCTTCGCTCTTGTTATAGTTCACCAAAACCTGCATGACATCCGGCGTCAGCACCGTTAAAGCGTCAACTTGCTGACCTTTTTCGATTTGCAGCTTGAAATAATCGTTAAAGTCACCTTCCAGCTCCAAAGTCTGGCTGTCGAGCAAATCCTTCTGAATGTAGGCTCTGGATTTTTTGCTGCTCAGCAAAAGATGCGGCAACACTTTCGGCAGGCGCACGCGGGCCACGGTGAAATAATGCGTATCGGAAGACTTGCCGCTGCCGGTCGTGCAATCATACAGAAGCAAATCAGAAGCAATGTTGCCAAGTTGGGCCTGGATTACCGGACTGTAGTGAGGATCCCTGCCGAATTGGACGCTGGGCGGCACCAGCTCCGCTGGCGAGGTAGTCTGGTCCAGCGCCCAGCCGTTGGCTATCGCAAAATTTTGCCAGACGCTATTCTTAAACTTCTTAACTTGGAAACCCAGATAAATGAAGCAGATAAAGAAGGGATAAATGGTCAAAATAAAGGCGCCATTGACGATTAATACGCCCGCGATGACCACGCAAATACCTAGCACCGCGAGCGGCAGGCCGCCATTTTTGAGAACGGTTACATAAGCGCCCTTCATGGCCTGCAGCGGCTGGTAGTCGATGTTGGCCAGGTCGCTCATGCCCGCTTGGCCTTTTGCAGCTCCTTGAGCGTCAGCTCGGTGCGGCTGCGGGCATAGCTGCAGAAGTCGCAGGGACCGCCCATGGCGGCGTTGCCGATCGGCGGCATGTCGTCGTTGTCCAGGCAGGCTTTGATTCTTCCCAGCGTTGGTTCGATCCAGGCGTCACTGCCGGTATATGGAATCACCTTAGTGCGGAATTCCAATTTATCGCCAAAGCTTTCCGGCTCCAGGCTGGCATTGGTGTACACGAAGTAGCCGGTGTCATTAACTTTGAAGCCGTTTTGGCGCAGCAGCCACTGGTAGACCTCCAGCTGGCGCTTGTAGCTGATCTGCCAGTCGGAATCGATGCTGACTTCGCTGTTCTTGGCCGTGGCCTTGTAGTCCACCACGATCAGCTCGCCGTCGTCGTTAATCCAGACATCGTCGATGGCGCCAAAAACATGAAAATTGGTTGGCTTGTACAGCGCAGTTACGCCGGTAAAATTGTAGCGCCAGGTGTCGAGCTCAGCGTGCTGGTACGGCACGGCCTTGATCTGATTATCGCTCATCAGCGGGTGCGCCGTGCCGGCCGCGCGGTGACGGTCAAACTCTTTTTTGAATAATTCGTCGATGGCCTTGTTGATGTTGAACGGCGGCCCGCTCGGCCGCTTGATTTTCAGCCGCGCGTCCAGCCAGAAACAGCGTGGGCACTGCAT
>DATCFR010000128.1:0-3801 GCA_036509405.1 Saccharimonadales bacterium (SeqCode) | reverse complement strand
TAGTCGGCCAAGAGCACATTACTCAGACGCTGCAGCGCGCACTTGATCAAGGTAAAATCAGCCACGCCTATCTGTTTACCGGGCCGCGTGGAGTGGGTAAAACCTCGATTGCCCGCATCTTGGCGCACGCCATCAATGATTTACCCTACGATGATGACAGCGCCCACATGGATATCATCGAGATAGACGCCGCCAGCAACCGCCGGATTGATGAGATCCGCGAACTGCGCGAAAAGGTACACGTGGCCCCGACCAGCGCCAAATACAAGGTCTATATTATCGATGAGGTGCACATGCTGACCCGTGAGGCCTTCAACGCGCTCTTAAAGACCCTGGAAGAGCCGCCGGCGCATGTCGTATTCATCTTGGCTACCACCGACGCCCACAAACTGCCGGATACTATTATCAGCCGAACTCAGCGCTTTAGTTTCAAGCCAGTGGAAAAGCAAAAAGTGGTTGCTCATTTAAAGGAAATTGCCAAGCAAGAAAAAATTAAAGTTAGTGATGACGCGCTGGCGCTGCTGGCTGAGCACGGAGAAGGCAGCTTCCGCGACAGCATCAGCCTGCTCGATCAGGCGGGCAACCAAGATCAAGTCGACCTGCCAGCTGTGCAGCAGCTGCTTGGCATACCGCCCGATGAGGCCGTGCAAAGCCTGCTGGCAGCAACACTTGCAGGCGGTGACAGCGCCACGCTCATGCAAATTCTGACCGGCCTGTATGATCAAGGCTATCAAGCGGCCGCCATCGCCAAGCGCCTGGGCGGCCTGCTGAGGCAACAGCTTGCTCAAGGCAGCCAGCCGGAGTTGGTGCTGCCTTTACTTGGCCGCTTGATAGAAGTACCTGGCTCACATGACCCCGAGCGCTTTTTGGAGATCACGCTGCTGTTGAGCCGGCCCGCGACGCGCCAGCCAGCGTCTATGCCCGAACCAGCGCCGCAGAAAGCAGCTCCAGCCCCTGCGCCGACGAAACAGCCCGAAGAACCGGCCCAAAAGCCCGCCGCCACGCCGCGTCCAGCTGGCAACGCGCCTTTGGATGCCAGTGTGTGGCCAGAGGTGCTTCAGATGCTTAAACAGCGGCACAACACACTCTACGGCATGGTGCGAATGGCCCAGCCCGATTTTTCTGAGGCTGGCAATGTGAAGCTGACCTTTGCCTTCGCGTTTCACCAAAAGCGTCTGAACGAGAATGCCAATCGCGAAAGGCTGGCCGATATTATCAAAGAGCTAACCGGCCAGGACGTCCACATCGAGGGTGTGCACGACAAAAACGCCCCAGCGCCCCAAATGCCGGTTAGCGTCGAGCCGCCGCCTGACGACGATCTAGCAGTCATAAGCAATATTTTTGGCGAAGCCAAACTGTTAGAATCATAGGATACGAGGGACGTACTTATGGAACCAACTGCTATTACCGGCCAGGCACCACAAAATGCTGAGGCAGAAGCCAGCCTGTTAGGCGCGCTGCTTATAGATAGCGACGCCATTGTGAAAATCGCGGATACGGTCGAAGCCACCGACTTTTTCGATAAACGCCACGAGTATATCTACGAGGCCATGACCGACTTATACGAGCATCATCAGGCGATTGACGTCCTGACCCTGGCCAACCAACTAAAAAATAAGAGCCGCCTGGACAACATCGGCGGCCCGGCCTATCTGACCGAACTGACTAACTTCGTGCCGACGGCTTCGCATGTCGAACAATACGCTGACATCGTTGCTCAAAAGGCCCTGCGCCGCCGCCTCATTGCGGCCTCCAAGCAAATCACCGAGCTTGGCTACGACGAATCAAAACAGCTGCGCGAACTGATCGAGGATGCCGAAACCCGCTTGTTTGAGGTCAGCCAGCGCCATGTTCGCCAGGATATTATTAGCCTGGAAGCGATTTTGGCCGAAAGTTTCGACCGGCTGGATGATCTGCATAGAGACAAGCAAAAGATTCGCGGCACCGCCACCGGTTTCAAAGACCTTGACAACGTACTGGCAGGTTTTCAGCAGTCCGACCTGATTATTTTGGCTGCCCGGCCGTCGATGGGCAAAACGGCCCTGGCACTTAATTTTGCGCACAATATTGCCGTGCAATCAGCCCAGCCTGTACTGATGTTCAGCCTGGAAATGAGCAAGGAGCAGCTGGTCGACCGTCTGCTGTCAATGGAGTCCGGCGTCGACGCCTGGGCGCTACGCACCGGCAACCTCACAGATGCCGACTTCGAAAAAATTGGCCAAGCCATGGGTACACTCAGTGAAGCTCAAATTTTTATCGACGACAGCCCCGGCATAACCATCAGCGATCTGCGCACCAAAGCTCGCCGTGAGGCCCACCGCCGTTCACTCGGCCTTATCATCGTTGATTACCTGCAACTTATGACCGGTGCCAGCCGCTACGGCAATGAGGGCAACCGCGTACAGGAGATCTCGGAAATCTCGCGTGGCCTCAAAGGCATCGCCCGCGAATTGAATGTGCCGGTATTAGCCCTTAGTCAGCTCAGCCGATCGGTCGAGAACCGCAGCCCGCAAATCCCGCAACTGGCCGACTTGCGCGAATCGGGCTCCATCGAGCAAGACGCCGATGTGGTGGCCTTTATTTACCGCGAAGAGTATTACAACCCGGACACCGACCGCAAGAAACTGGCCGATATATTCATTAAAAAACACCGTAATGGTCCCACGGGCACGGTTGAATTGTACTTTGATACCGAAAGACAGCGTTTCCGCTCAGTTGACAGCCGGCACCAGGAAGCACCGTTTAGTAGTTAAATGATGACAAACATACGAAAATATCTGGGTGATAATAGACGTTTGCTGGCCTGGTGGTTACTCGCATTAATTGGCCTTGGGGCACTCTTAGCATTCCGTCTGGGCAGTTTGACTGGCGGTCTTAGCGCCGGGGAGGTTTCAGCGTCAACCGCACCAGTCGGTTGGCACGGCATCTATCACCAGTCTTTTTACTTGCCGCTGAAATTAGTGCGTTCTGTTGTGTTCGTACTATTCACGCAGCATGGCCAAACACTCACACGTCTGCCGAACGTGATTTTTGGAGCTTTAGCAATCGGCACTTTTATATGGCTGGTCAGCTTGTGGCACAGCGCGCGCACCGCCGTGCTGACCGGCCTACTGTTTGCTACCGGCGCTTGGACGCTGCATGTCAGCCGGCTGGCCAGCTTTGACGTGCTCTATCTGTGGGCAACGCCAACTCTGCTGCTCACAAATTCGCTATTGCAGCGTAAACAGCGCCGACCGCTGGTGTGGTACGCCAGCCTATGCGTCTGGGGCCTCATGCTGTATCTGCCAGGCATGGTTTGGTTTGTTTTACTCAGCGTCTACTTGCAGCGGCAATCGCTCTGGCGGACCTGGAGCTCTTTAGCCAGCTGGCCACGACGGCTTGTGTACGTATTAATGGCACTTATTTGGCTGCCCTTGTTAATTATTAATTTGACGCGTCAGGGCAACTTAACAGCCTGGCTCGGCTTACCGGCTCACTGGCCGGCTTTAACAACTCTTGCTAAGCATCTGATCGGCGTTCCCGTGCATCTGTTTATAAGAGGTCCCGGATATTCAAATCTGTGGCTTGGCCGGGGCCCCGTGCTTGATATTTTCTGCCTGGCGGCCTGCGTACTCGGTATCTATTTTTACGCCTTGCATTTCCGGGCCGGCCGCAGCCGCATGCTCGGCGCTTGGTTTCTGATTGGTATCATACTAATCGGCATCGGCGGCCCGGTGAGCTTAAGCCTGCTGGTACCGGTGTTATACTTGGGCGTGGCTGCCGGCATAGCCTATTTGCTGCATGATTGGATGCATACTTTCC
>DATCFR010000127.1:0-7272 GCA_036509405.1 Saccharimonadales bacterium (SeqCode) | reverse complement strand
GCCATTATGACCACCGACACCCACCCCAAAAGCGTGGCCTACCAGTGTGAAATCGGCGGCAAAACCGTCACGATCGGCGGCACGGCCAAGGGTTCCGGCATGATGCAGCCAAACATGGCAACCATGCTGAGCTTCCTGACTAGCGACGTTGCCATCACGCCTGGGCTGCTCGATACGGCGCTGAGCGAGGCCGCCCGAACTACTTTCAACTCAATCACCGTCGACGGCGAGACCAGCACTAACGACACTTTGGCGCTCATGACCAATGGCCAAGCCGGCAACCCCGAAATTACCGAGGAGAACGAAGATTACAAAACCTTTCTGGAGACGCTCCGGCAAGCCTGCTTGGACCTGGCGCTGATGATCGTGCGCGACGGCGAAGGCGCGACTGTCCTGGTTACTGTGAATGTCAGCGGCGCAGAAAATTACGACCAAGCCAAATCCATCGCCTATACCGTGGCCAATTCGCCGCTGGTCAAAACCGCGGCCCACGGCAAGACCGGCAACTGGGGCCGCATCGCCCAGGCAATCGGCAAGCTTGAACTGCCTATCACCGAAGACTCGCTCAAAATAGACGTTATCAATCCGGCCGATGACGAGCTGAAGATTACCGTGGCTGTACAGCTTGGTGACGTTAGCGCCACCGTCTACACCTGCGACTTCAGCAAAGAGTACGTCGATATCAACGTCGAATATAACTAATACTAGGCAGAGCTAGCTCTGCTGCGGCAATGCTGCTTGCAAGCGTTTGAGTTCGGCAGAGAACAGTTTAGCCACTGCGTACACGGCGGTTTCCGGTGTTACAGCATTGCTGTCGGTGAAAATATTGTGATAACTGCTGGGCCGCGCAATATCGAGAGCGTTAAGGATGGCAAAAACTTTATCCTGCTGCGCAGCCATGTCGTGATCAAGCATTACTAAATGGATAATGTGCCTGTTTTCTTCCCCTAAGAAGGCCGAAGCATCAAGTGCTTGGCAGAGAGGCTGCCCCTTCTCTTGGAGCATAATACCCCGGCGTTTAAACTCCTTGCGGCGATTTCTGGAACGCAAATTGAGCGAGTCAACAAAGCTTTCTTTCGGCATGAAAGTGATTGTTTCTAAGCCGCCTTCTTCGTTATCTCGAATAATCTGACCCTTGTTGCTGGCCGATAGCTTCTCTATTAGCTGCGGCACTCGCTCTACTTGCTCGGTTTCACGCAAGAGGAGTACTTCGCCCCCCATGCTGTCGCCCGGCTGAATGATGCCTTTTTGCTCGAAATATTTAGCCATGGCTGTCACGTACTGGTCCTGCTCTTCCGGCGTAAAGCGTTTGGTGGCAAGATTGCCCTCACGGTAATTATTTAACTCATCGAGCAGGGCGACGATCCGAACAGGCGACTCACTGGCATCGGCCAGTTGCCGAAACAAGACGGCAAGTTCGATGCCGATCTGTTCGTCATTAGGAATATTCTGTTCATCAATTTGGAGTACACCATCTTCCGTCAAATGCTCGCAGGCATAGGGCCCGACTGTCTCAATATCAATCGGCGGCTTACCCTGCAGTAAAGCGGCGATGAGGTGAGTCATACCGGCAGTGTACTCTGCGTTAATGCCAATCTGCTTCAGCGCCTCCGAATCTAACCCGGAGCTTGTAAAAGCAGTGTCGATCGCTTGGCGGCGTTCCTGATCAACGGTTGAAGCCGCTATAACCTCGTCTAAAACTTGTACAAGCTGAGAGGCTCTATTACCGATCTCATCCAGACTGAATAGGCCTTCGGTCTGCTCTAGTCGTTGCAAGGCTTCGCTGGTGTATAGCGAATCATGTGTCAGCAATTCCGCTAAGGCCTCCAGTTCCACAGAAGGTAACGGTTGAGCAAGATTGGCCCTGATTGCACTGCCATGATGGGCTAGGTGGTCGTGGGCTAGTGTGTTGGTTGCAGTTTTCATATAGCGGGGCTTCGCGGCAGGTAATATTATAAAGGACTATGTCGACATTAACGTCGAATATAACTAAGGTGTACTATTTTAGAACCCCTGCGTAACAGCGTCTTCTAGATGTCAGGACTTGACATATTGATAAATATTTGTTACTATATGCACAGTTTCATTTTTTATGAATGAAGGGACATGTGATGAGCGAATTTATGAACCAATTAAAGACTATAGCCGAAACTCCTCGACAGAAGATTGGCAATGAGGTACTCACTACGCTGAGCGCACTATCCCCTGAGCATTTAGCAATAGTAGTCAGGCACGCAAGCGAACTGCAGCCGCCAAATGACGCCATATTAGGAGCGGTGGGCATGACAGCTTACCATAGTGCTAGCACGGAGTTCACTATACAGCGTCGTGAGTATGCCGAAGTGGCAAGGTCAGTATTTCCGGATGCCAACCCCGAGGTCCCGCCGCAAAGACACTGGCCTCACACTGCCTAAATAGTAAACGCGCTACCCGGTCGCAAGCAGCCTAAATCTATTAGAATAAGCGGAATGACACAGCAAGAATTTGACCAATACGTGCTGCCTTCGTACCAGCGGTTCCCGATTACGATCGTGCGCGGGGAGGGCAGATATTTACTCGTGCCGCAGGGCTTCTATGGGATTAATGCGCGCCGCCCGGCGCGCCGGATAGAACGAGACCAGCAGGCCGACAATTATCGTCAGGAGAACAGTCGCCAGGACCAGCAGCGGTGTGATGGAAAAGGCGTGAATAGAGCCGTCTACGCCTCTGCCGTTAGCGTACTGGGTTAGAAAAACGTTAATTCCCTCGCCGATGAACCAGGCCGCCACTAAGCCCCCGAAGCCGCCGCACATCGACAGCAGCAGCGCCTCAAAGATCAGCAGTCGCTGGACGTCAGCCTTGCGGGCGCCCATGGTGATCATCAGGCCGATTTCGCTAGTTCGCTCCAACAGGGAGATCGTCAGCGTGTTGAACATGCCCAAGATAGCAATCACCATGCCGATGCCGCCAAAGCCGACGACCACGAATGTGAAAATGGTGAAAATAGTATTAATTTGGCTTAATGTATCGAGCGGCGAGGCCGTAGTGAGCCCAAGGCCGTTGATCTGTTGGCGTAGCGCCGGTACGTCTTTACGGTTATCGGCCAAAACCTTGAGCTGGCCGTATTGGGCCGTGCCGGCGTTAGTGAAGGTTTGGCTATTCTGAAACACCTCGGCCCCGGCACCAGTGCTGACGACACCGGCTACCTTGAGGCTGCTGGTAACAGTTTTCTGCGAGCCGCTGGCTAAGCTGACGGCGGTCTGCACGGTCAGTTTTTTATTGATGGCGGCACCGGGGCTGGTTTGACCAATCAGGTTTAAGAGGGCGGTGTTAACGATGGCGTCATTGCTGGCTTTCAGCGTGTGGGCGCCAGCCACGAACTTCAAGGCGCTCAAATTTATATATTGATTAGTGGTTCCATAAACTACGGTGTCGCTCTGCGAGCCTTGGTAGGAAATTTTACCGGCCAAAATATAAGCCGGCGCCACGGTGTTAACATGCCCAAACTGACTAATCTTGTTGGCGCTGGTATTATCCAGCACGATCGTCGTAGCATTGGGCGTAGTGACGTCGATAGAATTCACCGATTTGGAGCCAATGACCTGCTGGTTGACGACTTCATGCAGGCCTAGCGCCAGCGACACCAGGAAAACTACCGCACCGACACCGATAACAATGCCCATGACGGTCAATGAAGTACGCAGCCGTTTGGACAGCAGATTCTTAATGGCAATTGAGGCCAGGATCTGGGGCTTAATGACCGAACCAAGGTGCTCGCCTTTGTGCTGAGTCATGAGTTGTGTTCCATTTTGGTCAGATCGGATATTTGGGCTTTGAGCGAGTCGACGATTTCGGCCGGCATTTTCTGGCCGCGCTGGGATTCGGTGATGCGGCCATCGCGGATAAACAGCTGGGTGTCGCTTAAGGGTAAGTACTCGATATTGTGGGTGACCAGCACAATGGTGCGATCGAGCTTTTGCTGGAAATACAGCAGTAGATCAATGATCTTCTGGCCGTTCTTGGAATCCAGATTACCCGTCGGCTCGTCGGCCAGGATGAGCTGCGGGCTGGCCACCAGTGCCCGGGCCATGGAAACGCGCTGCTGCTGGCCGCCGGATAGCACGGTGGGCAAGTAGTGGGCGTATTCAGTCATGCCAACCTTGCCCAGACTATCTAGGGCCACCGTCAGAGCAGATGATTTGGGACTGCCGGTGAGGTAGAGAGGCATGGCGACGTTTTCGAGGACATTGAGGCTTTTGATCCAGTAGTTTTGCTGGTGGACAATGCCCATGATCTGGGCCCGGAAATGGGCCCGCTGGTCATTATTGAGCGCGTAGACGTCCTGGCCGCCAATGGTAACAGTACCCTTGCTGGGCATTTCCAGACCGGACAGAATGTTGAGCAGCGTAGATTTTCCGCTGCCGGACGGGCCAAAAATAATTGCTAGGCTTTTTTGCGGAATACGGAAGTTAATGTCGTGTAACACTTCGACCGGTCCACTCTTGAGGTCGAACTGCTTATTCAAGCCTTTGACTGTTACTAGATCATCGGCAGAAGCCGGTCGGCCCGGTTTTTTAGCAGCTGGCGGATTCATTTTTCTAAATTTCCCATTGTATTTTCAACATTATATATACCTGATAATCATAAGCCAAATATACTCTGTAGCGCATTAAAAACTATGCTCAAGGCGTTATCTGAGGCTTGGCCAATGATGCTCGTCTGGTCACCGGAAACTCCCTTGATACCCTCGGCATCCTTGGAAATTACCTGAATGTGGTACACCTGGGAAGTGGACAGTCCGGACACTACTACAACATGGTTATTTACCAGCGCAGTATTCTCGGCGGTTTTGGTGGAATAGTCTCCACTGCCGCTTTGGCCGTAGGCGACCTGGGAGGTACCGGCTTTGTCAGTTTTCCAAGACACAACCAGCTGGCCCTTAGCGCTGGCGCCGTTGCCAACGATGCTAGGCTGAATGGTAACATCGCTGACTCGGGGCGGCCGGGTATCGATGCCTGATTTGAAGACCTGCTGGTCCGACGAGGCGGCATTGCCCAAGCTATCAACTGAGGTGGCCGTCACTGAGTACTGCGTGTTGTAAGACAAGTCGCTGATCGTCATGGTGTGGTCAGTCGTCATGGTGGTGTCCAGCTGGTTTTGTCTGGCACCGTTCAGGAGACCGTAACTGATCTGCGAGGTAGTTGGCACGTTAGTCGTCCAGCTGATTTGCTCGGTGCCGGTCAAGGCGCCGGGTACTGGTTGGAAGGCTACGTTGGTGACAACCGGTTGTGGCGGCGTGATGAAGCTATTAACCTGGCCGCCGCTGTAATTATTGCCGAAGGCATCAGTCGTATCGAGCTTGAAGTAGTAGGTCGAACCGCTATTTAAGTGCGTCAGATTAACGGTGTAGGCCGATGAGCTGGTAGAGGTATTCAGGGTTTGGACTGAGCCGAAACTGCTGCTCGTACCGTAGTCCAATTTCACCGACGAAGCGCCATTGGAAGTGAACTGGACGGTGGCGTTGGTGAGATTAATGTTCGACACATTGACGCCGCTAACCGTGGGAGCCGGCAGGGTGGTGAAACTTTGCTCATCCGACGTGCCGATATTACCGTCAACGTCGTCCCACTGGGCGCGGTAGTAGTAGGTCGTGCCAGCCTGAAGATCGCTAAGCGTGAGGCTATGGGAGACAATCTGGCTGGAATTGGCGGCCTCAGTGGCTGAATATTTGCCAGGAGTAGTGCCATACTCGATGCGGCTGTCGCTGACGCGGTCGGTTATCCAGCTTATGGTGGCGGTGCGGGTGCTGACAGTCGAGGTCGGGCCGTTCAATAAATTAGCAGGGCTGGTAAACTTGCCCGTCGGCAGCAGGCTGACCACGCTGGTTTGAGCGCCGCAGTTGTTGGCCGAGTCGCAGGCTTCGACTTTGTAGTAATAGGTCTGTTGGCTCAGATTTGCATCAACATAACTGGTGCCGCCGGTGCTGGCCACATCGGTAAAATTAATATTGTTGGTCGAACGAAATATCTTGTACGTTGACACGCCGGCGCCAATATTGGTCGGCGGTTCCCACGACAGAGCCAGTTTCCAGTTACTAGTGGTCTTGACACTGATATCGGCAATGTCCAGATTGAGCGGTACGCCCGGTGCCGGCGTATTGGCCGTAAAGGTCGTGCTTGCAGCCGTAGCATAGTTAATATTTCCTGCCTCATCTTTGGCAACCAGGTAGAGCGTGTTATCGCCTGGCTCCGTGGCGTACGCACCGGCGTCTAAGCCGGTTTGGCCGGCCGTCGTGAAGGTACAGTTGCTGCTGGTAGGTAGCACATTAACGGTGTAACAGTAGGTAATGTTGCTGGCTGAGCCGGTGAACGTACTGGGTGCCAGCCATGAGAAGGCGAACGAGTTGGTAGTATTGGTGCTCGGCGTAGCCGTCAAGTTCTGCGGCGAGGAGGGCGCGGTAGAATTAATCTTAATAACTGTCGTGACATAGGCCGGCGAACTATTACCGGCGTTGTCCCACGTTCGAAAATAGATGATGTTATTGCCTTGCTGCAAATTGGCGAAGTCCGGCGAACTAACGGTGGTATAGCTGCCATTATTCGTTAAAAGATCGCTGCCATCCTGGCTACCGCTATGGTTAGCGCCGTACCAGGTACCGCCGCTGCCGATACGATATTGCAAACCGGCTACTCCCGAACTGTCATCATCGGCAGCATCGCCACCCGATGTGGGCCAAGTCAAGGTAACCTGGTCGCTGGAAACGAATTCGGACGGCGCGGTAATAAAGCTCGGATTAGTTGGAGCAGTATTGTCGTACCGGAATTGGACCTGTGCCGACGAGCCATTGTAGACATTGTCGGCGTTATCAATCGCCTTGATATTGAGATAGTAGGGACTGGTCGAAGATGTCAGGGCAGTGCCAATGTAGCCACTCAGCGCGGTGTCAATATTATTGCCGCTGACTGCGAATTGGCAGGCACCGTTAGTATTAACGGGACTGGTGCCTAGGTCGCCCTTTGTGGTGATCGGATTGCCGGTCGGATCCTGTCCCAGATAGAGACAGTAGCCTAGTATACCTGAGCCGCCGCCGTCATCGGCAGCGGCCGTCCAGGTGAAGTATGGATTACTATTAGTCCAGCCGTTACTGGCAACCGAGGCTCCGCCATTGCTGCGGAACATTGCCAGACCAGAGGCATTTGTCGGCGGCGGCGTGGTGTCAGAGGGCGAGTAGGGTATCGAGACGCTGGTGAACGTCGGCGTGGCCGAGCCGTCAGACGTGAACTGCAGCTGATA